>JBDTPD010000404.1:0-4678 GCA_039932855.1 Chitinophagaceae bacterium
GTACAACAGGCGATCAGCTTCATGAATGAATTGTCACTTAATGAAGCAGTGGTCAGTTCTAAAGAGGTAGAAGAGAAGCTATCACAGATACATAGTCATATAAATGATACGAAAGCGCCTGTAATTCAAATGAAAGTTTCGCGCAAACGCTGGTTGATCACTGCTGCAGCTGCGGTATTATTACTAATAGGTGGAATTACTGTTTTTAAACTCACTCAATCAAAGGAGTATCTCAATACTGTTTATGGAGAAATTCGCAGCAATCGGTTACCGGACGGTTCTACCATGATCCTGAATGCAAACAGTAAGGTTGAATTGGGCGACAACTGGAAAGATGGAAAGGATAGGGAAGTATGGTTGAATGGAGAAGCATTTTTCAAGATCACCAAAACACCGCATAAAAGCCGGTTCATTGTGCATACAGACGATCTTGACGTAATTGTAACAGGTACACAATTCAATGTGATGCATCGCGGTGATAAAACATCTGTGTTGCTGACTGAAGGAAGTGTGACGATCCGCACAAAAGATGGACAGGAATTAAAAATGAAGCCAGGTGATTATATAGAAATGGGCGGAAAAAGTATTGAAAGAAAAGCAGCCAAAGAAGATAATGTACTGGCATGGAAAGGAAATAAACTGGCACTTGATAATACACCACTTAACGAAGTAGCACAGATCATCAGTAATCATTATGGCGTAAAAGTAACGTTGGCTAATAATCTATCGCTCTCCAATATAGAACCATTGACAGGAATTTTGCCAAATGATAATCTCGATGACTTACTGGAAGCGGTGGAAGTAGCGGCTGATATAACGGTTATAAGAACAGACAATGGCGATATCATTTTCTCTCCAAAAAAATAATTTCTAACTGACTAAATACTGCATTATGAGGAAAACCAAATTGAACATTAAACTCTATAGGTTCTTGCCCGCGGTAGCTCTTGCACTGTCCGCATCTGCCGTGGCACAGGATGGCTATACTTATGCCAGCACAAAACCTACCAAGAATCAAAGCGCTGTTACCGCCGGTTTCCAGGATACCAATGGTAAACAAACATTGATATCTGTATTAAAGGAACTCAACCGGCAGAAAGGCGTTTACTTTCTTTATTCAGAAAAAAATATGAGCGAGAAACTTGTAAATCCATTAAAGGATCTGCAAGGCGATATAGAAAAAATTCTTGACCAGGTATTAAAGAATACGGGTCTTAAATACAAAAAAATATCTGGCAACACATTCGTGATCGTTAGTAATACAGAAAAGAATGTGAACGAAGATTATATTAAAGCTGATCTCTCTGAAGATGCTACTAAACAGCAGATTCGGTTTGATCAGATAACAGGAAAGATCACTGACAATAATAATATCCCACTGGCTGGCGTAAGTGTATCAGTTAAAGGAACTTCAAAAGGAGTTTCTACTAACAGCAGGGGAGAGTTTACGATCGAAGCAAATAAAGGCGATGTATTAGTGATCTCTTATGTTGGCTACGAGGCAAAAGAAGTTGCAGTAGGAGATAATAAATCCGTAGCTGTTGCCATGGTGTTAACCAATCAGCAATTAAGTGAAGTAGTTGTAACGGCTTTAGGTATTAAAAAAGATAGAAAGTCGTTAGGTTATTCCGTTACTGAAGTAAAAGGAAGTGAATTGACACAGGCAAGAGAAACAAATGTTGCCAACTCATTAGTTGGTAAAGTTGCTGGTGTGAGTGTGAACTCAGTCGCAGGTGGACCGGGTGCTTCTACCAACGTTATCATTCGTGGTGTATCCAGTTTGTCGGGAAATAATCAACCATTGTATGTTATCAATGGAGTGCCGATGAATAATGATTTGAACATGGGTAATAATCTTGATAATGCAAAAGGTCAGTATTATAATTCTCCTGATTATGGTGATGGTATTCAAAACATCAATCCTGATGATATCGAAACCATCTCTGTATTGAAAGGTGCCGCTGCCTCCGCACTTTACGGATCAAGAGCAAAAGCAGGTGTGATCCTGATCACTACCAAGAACGGAAGTGGTAAAGGAACGATTGAGTACAATTCAAACTTTGTGGTTGACCAGGTCATTGATGTGACCGACTGGCAATATCAATATGGTAATGGATCCAATGGTGGTAAGCCAACAACGGCTGCTGCTGCTTATGATGCCGGCAACTCCAGCTATGGTGCAAAACTCGATGGCTCATCTGTAATACAATTCGATGGTGTATCCAGACCTTATACAGCACAGAAGAACAACATGGAAGATTTTTATCGCACCGGTAGCACATTTACCAATACTGTTGCTTTTGGTAAAGCATTCGATGGTGGTTCTGTTCGTTTCTCTGCAAGCAATCTTAGTAACAAGGCAGTAGTGCCTAATTCAGGTCTTGATAGAAATACGCTTAATCTCTCTACTGTCTTCAACGTTACAAAAAGATTGACGATCGATGCGAAAGCTTCATTTATCAATGATAAAGCGACTAATAGACCAATACTTGCCGATGGAGCTGGTAATGCCAACTTCCAGGTAATGTTCCTGCCAACAAGTTTAAATGTAAATACGCTTAAGCCGGGGTATAAAGCAAATGGCGATGAGTTGTTATTTACCAATAATACTTATGCTACCAATCCATGGTTCGCGGCAAATAAATTTATCAATAATACACAACGTAATCGTTTGATCGCTTCTGTAAGTGCACGCTATACATTCGATAACGGATTGTTTATACAGGGACGTGTTGGTAGAGATTTCTACTATGATCGTTACAAGGGTGTTGTACCAAACGGAACAGGTTATTATGCACAGGCATTCCGCAACATTACGGAGCAATTTAACAGGGTATCAGAAATGAACAGTGATGTATTGATAGGTAAAACATTCAAAGTGTCATCTGATTTCTCTATCACTGCTAACGCGGGTGCAAACCTGATGCAGGCAAGAGCTGAAGGAACAGTAGAAGGTGGTACTGATTTTGCGATCCCATTTGTGTACACGATCCTGAATGCAAAGAATAAAACGATCGAATACACTGATTTCCGCCAGGAAGTACAATCCGTATATGCTACGGTCGATATGAATTATAAAGGATTTTTATTCCTGAATGCATCTGGTCGTAATGATTGGTTCTCTACACTCGCACCTTCTGATGACCTGGATGTTTTTTATCCTTCGGTAAATGCCTCGTTCATGTTTAGTGAGTTCGTTCGTCCATCATGGTTGAATTATGGTAAACTGCGCGTCGGTTGGGCAAACGTAGGGGGAGGTACACAGCCTTATAAAACATTGTTGAACTATGGCTTGTTCCCTGCACAACTTGGTAATCTTCCTTTAGGAAATATCACCAATACATCTATTCCGAATGCTAAACTGAGACCTTCTAACGCCAGTGAAATTGAAGTAGGTACAGAAATGAGAATGTTCAAAAGTCGTCTTGGTGTAGATATCGCCTGGTACAGTAAGAAGTCAAAGAATGAGATCTTCGAATCTCCTGCTTCCAATACATCCGGCTATACAGCAGTAGTATTAAATATCGGTGAATTACAGAACAGGGGTCTTGAGTTCCTTTTCAGTGGACAGATATTAGCTAACAAAGCTTCTGTTAACTGGACAAGTTCAGTTAACGGATCAATCAATGATAACAAAGTAATTTCTTTAACAGATGGCCAGGCTGAGTTAGCGGTAGGTACATCACGTACCGGTGTTGGTTTTACCAGGCATATTGTTGGAAAATCAGCTAACCAGGTAATGGCCTTTGATTATCTGTATGATGGTGCTGGTAAAATAGTGCTCGGTACAAATGGTGTTCCTGAGCGTGGTGACCTGAAAGCATGGGGCTCCGCTTATAGTAAGTATACATTAGGATGGAACAATGAGTTCACCTTTAAGAATTTTACTGCAGGATTTTTGATCGATGGAAAATTTGGGGGTAAAGTATTCTCTGCTACCGATTATTATGGTTATTTGTTTGGATTGCATAAAAGTACATTGGTTAACCGCGAAGCAAACTTCAACCCGAATCCAGGACCAACTACGTATGCTGATGCATACTATTCACAACTGGCCGGTAATGTTTCAAAATTGTTTGTTTATGATGCGAGCTTTATCAAGTTCCGCCAGTTGACGATCGGTTATAGTCTTCCAGGAAAAATGTTTGGTAATAAGATCAAAGGGGCAACAATCAGCTTAGTGGGTCGCAACCTGTTTATCATTATGAAGAAAACAGACAATATCGATCCTGAAGCAAGTTACTCTGGCTATTCGCAAGGACTTGAACTGGGTGGTGTACCGCCGGTAAGAAGTTATGGCCTTAACCTTAATGTAAAACTTTAATTCACTACTCAACTATTCTGCAATGAAAAATAAATGTATAAAACTAGTCGCTGTATTCTCGGTCATTGTTGTTTTGTACAGCAGTTGCACCAAGAAATTTGATGAACTGAATACGGATCCGACTGCGTATAACCCGTCAAACTTTGAACCGAATTACCTGTTGACAACTGCGCAGCTTGCCTATACAGGTAGCTTTGACTTCAGTTATGAAACATGGCGCGGTAATCTGATCTATTCTTCTACGCTTATGCAAGAGTTATCTACTGTTATCGGTTATTGGGCAGGGGATAAATATTTACTCAATGCAGATTACACTGCTGCATACTGGCAGGTAGCTTATCCTGAGCAAGTAAA
>JBDTPD010000405.1:0-4671 GCA_039932855.1 Chitinophagaceae bacterium
TACCAATGGTAGTGTAAGAAAGCTTGTGGATTAAATGAATAATAACCAATGCCTGTCACGATATATGGCGACCAGAAAGGCGATTCATCCTCGTCATAATGGCTAAAAAACAAGGGGTGAATTTCAACTGCCAGTTGCAGATCACTGATATGACTTCTGAAACTGAGATTCCGTCCATACCGTTCTCCAAGGTTGGGGTCACTCTTTTCCAAAAGGCGATCCTGCGAACCGATCTTGCCTGAAGTGCCCTCGAGCCGTAGCCCGAACGCATCTTTATACATAGCAACGGCATATATACTGACACTGGGTTTTGCAACCTTCCAGTTCAGGTCCTTCATAAAACCTTTACCGATGCCTTTCCGGCCACCTATATCTGTGAGGCTATTCATCAATCCCGCCGAACCACCTGTCTCCACTACCCAATCACTGCCATAATACTTATCGTTATAGAAATAATACTGCGCAGCTGCACCTGTTGTTTCCAGGAGATAAATTCCAATGACCATTAAATAAGTGAATGCCTTTTTCATCCAGCTGTATTAAAATAATGACTGACAAATTTTATCAATCAGATAAACAGGGTTGGTTAACGGGATCAACTAACCAGTGAGCAATTTAGAAAGGCGCGATAGAATAGAAAGGTGAAAAACCTCATTTGATTTGGTGAAAATAAAGGCAGACGGGTCGTAAACCACATCGTTCGCAGTGAGGGGTTCTGGCAACGCAAACATACCGGCCATGCAGGATCAGCCAGTGATGCGCTTTATGTATCAATTCTTGTGGAATATTTTTTATCAATTCTTTCTCTACAGCTAAGGGAGTTATTGCTGTCTTTGGAACAAGTCCTATCCGACGGCTAACGCGGAATACGTGTGTATCTACTGCCATGTTCGGTTGATTGTCGACAACGGAAGTAATGACGTTTGCCGTTTTTCTTCCTACACCTGGCAATTGAATCAGTTCATCAACGGTCATGGGAATATGACCATCAAAATCGTTGACCACTTTCTGTGCCATTCCGATCAGGTGTTTTGTTTTATTGTTGGGGTAAGAAATGCTTTTGATAAAAGGAAGGAGTTCATCGAAGTTGGTTTTACTCAATGCATATACATCAGGATATCTTCTAAAGATGGCGGGCGTGGTTATGTTTACACGCTTGTCGGTGCATTGAGCCGAAAGAATAACGGCTACCAATAATTCATAGGGATCATCATAGATGAGTTCGGTCTCTGCTTCGGGAGCATGTTTTTGAAAATAATCGATGGTGAATTGGTAGCGTTCCTTGCGTGTCATATTGATACGCGAAATTAAGCGATCAAAGTTTCTCGCAGCGCTCGCGGAGGAGCAGCGGCGCGGCGATGTTTAGAATGTCGCCGCGTCGCTGCTCCGTTGCTTCGCCGCGAGAAATAAAGGACAAAAAAAAGCATCTCACCTGGAGATGCTTAATTCGTTAAATACAGTTGGTAATTAATGCACTTCTTCTGCCGATTTCTCACGGGCATAAGTAAGGATGTTCAGTACGACTTCAGTGCGGGGAATCTCCCGGAGTGTGTCGAGTCTGTCCATCGAAGCTTTTAAAACATTTAATTTTTCAGCCAGTGTCCAATCATGTTTTAAAGCCTCCGCAATAGCTACGGTTTGTTGAGGAGAAGCCTCTTTATACAAATATTGTAAAAGATCTTCAGGTGTAAAGTTTGTCATTAGCAAACAATTAATGTCCAAAAAATAGAGATATCCAGTTGAAAATGTCCATTATAGAAACGCCCGATCGATGGCCTTATTGTGCAAATTGCGGGTTTATTCCGGTTTTACGGGCTTTTCCGATATCACGAAAAGGTCCTCATTATCCCGTTTCATCAGGTATTTTTCCCGTGCGTACTTTTCCACTGTTCCCGGATCGGTGCGGAGTTGCTCGAGTGCCTTACGTTCGGTCGCGATCCTGTCCGTGTAATATTCCTTGCTTTGCTGTAATTCTTTCAACTGGTGTGAGCGGGTAGAGAGTGTGAAGAGATCATTCTTATCAATAAAGAGCATGATAGCGGCAAATACACCAAATGCGATCAGGTATTTGCTTTTTAGCCAGGAAGGTATGCGACGAAATAACTTCATTGAAGGATAAAGTTAATGATTTGGAATAATATAAGAAGCAGGTTGGAAAAATTGTGAATTACAATTGAGGATGTTTTGTGTATTCCTGACCTTTTAGCGTCCTAGCTTTGTATTACTCATTGATCCACCCATTGAATTATGCATCGTTAACTCATAAAACTATTCATTTGAGCTTATGCAAAGAATAAATATTTCTATCGCAATAATATTGATGGTCGTCTCACTACAATGTATCAGTTGTAATGGCCGGACAAAATCTTTGAAACAACAGTTTCTGTTGCTTACGTATGGCCTTCCCGACTTCGACAGGCAAAATTCAACAAACGTAGTCGCCGATAAATGGGGCATTAGATTCCGGACAGTGGCAGGATGCATCGTCACACAAGAGTTGGAAAACATGGTTGAAGAACAAAATAGATCAGTTGAACCTTTGATAGCTAAGAAATATGGGAAAGACTGGAAAGATAAATTTTACAAAGAAGTAGAAGCGGAATTCGAAATTGAGAAGAAGGTAACAGCATTGGTAGATAGCATCAGCTACATTAAACAGAAACAAACTGATATGGAAAAGCAGGGGAATGGACTGCATTATATCATGAGCCCCGATGCTGATGCTGACAGGTATAACGTATGGGTTCAAGGTTGGGGTGAATGGAAAGGAAAAGATAAGTGGGTGACATATTATACATTCTTGGTCGACTACCAAACGAAATCAGTAAACTTGCTGAGCGATAAAGTGACAATGGAATAACTATGTTGCGACAAAATAGGATTACATTTTATTCACAATTTCCTTTTAAAAGAAATGACAAGTCAATTCGAAACCTTCCTGAACTTTAATGATATTGAATCAGCGAATATTGTTACTGAAAAACTAAAGGAAAATGGTATTGAACATATAATTGACAGGAGCAAGCCACTGCTGGATACGAGTATTGTTGGTTCCTCTTTTGATCAGAATTTTCATGTTAAGCTAAGACGCATGGATTTTCAAAAAGGTCACAAGGCGCTTGAAGAATATTATAAAACACAGGTTGATAATGTAAGCAATGACTATTATCTGATGTCGTTCTCAGATGATGAATTGAAAGATATAATTGCCAAGCCGGACGAATGGGGTCATTTTAATTATCAGTTGGCACAGAAATTATTGAAGGATAAGGGTATTGAAGTGAGTGAAAGAACCTTAAACGAATTGAAGGAAAAAAGGATCAATAAACTTGCTCAACCTGAAAAAGCAAGCAGGTTTCTTTTGATTTTGGGTTATGGCTTTATTCCTTTTGGTGCCATTATAGGATTTCTTATTGGCAGACATTTATTTTATAGTAAAAAAACATTGCCGGACGGGAAAGTGGTTTTTTCTTACTTCGAAAGTGATAGAAGGCATGGCCACAGGATAATGATAATTTGCGGAGTATTTATCTTGCTTGCAATTGTCTTCCTGTTTGTTTTATTTGCACGTGATATTTAGATTAGCAGAATAACTATGGCAAAGAATTTCTTTACAATAAAAAAAATCCTGCAATATTATTTACCACTAACGCTCATCTTATTTACGGTTATAACGATAGAGAGATCGGTGTTAACAGATGGTGGCTATGACAAATTATACGGGTTTCCTTTGCCGTACATTTCAAATGGATTTGCTTTTTCATTCCACTATTCGGTTTTTGTAATGGCTATGCTATTTGATCTGCTGGTTTACTTTGTACTGATTGCATTGGTATTTAAATTTGTCATGAAGCTTGGATTGCAGTTAAAGACCCACTGGATTTTTATTTCTTTTGGTATTGTAGTGATCTTATTCTGGGTCTATTCATTTATTCTAATAACTTCAGACAGTTCATTTCAGCTAAAAACTGATAAATATTATAAAACAACCAGTCAAAGAATGTTTTTTGGAATCGAACCATTATGAAGAAATTAATTCTTTTATTTATCCTTATCAGTCTTCTATTCTCTTGCAGACAGAAATCTGTGAAAAAAGATAGTGAGATCACCACACAGGGTAATGTATCCACAACTATTTCTACCGATATAGCCAAGCTTGCAAAGCTTACCAATCTCAAAGAGTTTAAACCAACTCACGTCAAATTCAAATATATATTTATTGACAATTCCGGGAAGAATGAGCGATTAACTGTTCCTGGTCCATCCGATAGTAATCTCGAAGCAGTATTGTATTTTGACGAAGCGACATTTGAGAAAATGCGAATAAAGTATTTCAATACTGATTATGTATCACCTGGATTTGATAAGAATAGTTTCAACTTTGACTGGCTGGATAAGAAGATCAAAGAGGAATTTTTAAAAAATGATATCAATTATCATGGAGATCCTGATTATGTTTTTGGCGGATCATGCAAGTTGTGGTTGCTTAACGATAAGCTGCTGCTAACAATGGCAAGAAATTGATCCGGCCTTTTCATTATGAATTTCGATTAACTTCTGCATCTTGCTTAAAAGGGTATATGAAAAAAACAGGTTTATTCATTATTTCTCTTGGCTTGGTTATAATTGCCTATGGTCAGGATCTACAGAAACTTGACAATGCCTTGAAAA
>JBDTPD010000406.1:0-4663 GCA_039932855.1 Chitinophagaceae bacterium
AAAAAATACCAATTGACCGATGATGAATACGGCATGGGTGATTTTATTGATGAATTAAAAGACAAAGGTTATATCACCGATGACAATAAACCAGGCGAAATAAAGATCACTCCTAAAACAGAACAGGGCATTCGCAAAAAAAGTCTCGAAGATATCTTTGGCAAACTCAAAAAAACAAAGAAAGGCGATCATCATAGTTTCAAACCCGGACAAGGCGATGAACTGAATCCTGAAACAAGACAATTCCGTTTTGGCGATATGCTGGAGCAGATAGATTTCACTGAATCTATCCGTAATGCCCAGATCAATCACGGGTTCGAAAGTTTTATGATGAACGAAGATGACCTGAGCATCCGCGAAACAGATTTTAAGGCACAGACTTCCACGGTGCTGATGATCGATATCTCCCACTCGATGATCTTATATGGTGAGGATAGAATTACGCCCGCAAAAAAAGTAGCGATGGCACTGAGTGAACTGATCACTACCAAATATCCTAAGGACACATTGGATATCGTAGTCTTTGGTAATGATGCATGGCCGGTAGAGATAAAAGATCTCCCCTATTTACAGGTAGGACCTTATCATACTAATACGGTTGCTGGTCTTGAACTGGCCATGGATATTTTACGGAGAAGAAAAAATCCAAACAAGCAGATCTTCATGATCACAGATGGTAAGCCGACCTGTTTAAAAATTGGTAAGCGTTATTACAAGAATAGTTTTGGGCTCGATAGAAAGGTAGTGAGCAGGTGTATGAACCTGGCTGCACAATGTAAGAAACTGAAGATACCGATCACTACGTTTATGATTGCAACAGATCCTTATTTACAAAGATTTGTACAGGAATTCACCGAAATAAATAATGGAAAAGCATTCTTTGCTTCGCTTGATAAATTAGGCGCATTCATCTTTAAGGATTTTGAAAGTGGAAAAAGAAAAACAGTTTATTAGGCTATTAGCCGGGAAGGCGGTAAGACGAGAAGGTTACGGGAAGGAATTATTTAGTTTAAGAAGAATAGAAAGGTGCCGTATGTATAAACTAACTGAGCGGGAAGAATGGCTTTGTAAGGAAATCGTTGATTGTGCTATCAAAGTGCATAGACAACTCGGGCCAGGTTTGTTGGAAAAGATTTATGAAATCTGCTTCTGCCATGAACTAAATAAAAAGAATATTTCTTTCGAAAGACAATTAGATCTGCCAATAAAATATGACGGAATTATATTTGATGAGGGACTCAGAATGGATGTCTTTGTAGACAACACGGTAATCTGCGAATTAAAAGCTGTAGATACTGTAAACCCGGTTTGGCAAGCCCAGGTATTGAGTCATCTTGTGATGACTGGCAAACATGTAGGCTTCCTTATGAACTTTAATGTCGATTTAATGAAAAATGGGATCCGCCGATATTGTAAAGAATAAAAAACTAAACGAACCTTACCGTTCTTCCCGCCTTCCCGGCATAAACACAAACATGAATACAAAAAACATAAAAACCCTCGGCGAGCTTAAGAAAAGTGGTTACAAACCGAGAAGCATCAAGGAAGAGATCCGTCAAAACCTGATCGCTAAATTAAAAGCCAAAGAGAATACCTTTCCCGGTATCGTAGGTTATGAAGATACCGTCATACCCGATGTAGAAAGAGCATTGCTTAGCAAACACAATATTCTTTTCCTGGGTTTACGCGGACAGGCAAAAACAAGAATGGCCAGGCAGATGACCGAACTGCTGGACGAATATATTCCATCGGTTGTTGGTAGTGACATCAATGACGATCCGATCAATCCTGTCTCCAAATATGCGCAGGACCAGATTGGCGCACACGGAGATGAAACACCTATTCACTGGATTCATCGCAGCGAACGTTACGGGGAAAAATTAGCTACACCCGATGTAAGCGTAGCTGATCTCATCGGCGATGTTGATCCGATCAAAGCAGCGAATCTGAAATTAAGTTTCGCTGATGAACGCGTCATTCACTACGGTATCATTCCGCGTAGTAACCGTTGCATTTTTGTCATCAATGAATTGCCCGATCTGCAGGCAAGAATACAGGTAGCATTGTTTAATATCCTGGAAGAAGGTGATGTACAGATCCGTGGATTTAAACTTCGCATGCCTCTAGACATATTATTTGTCTTCACTGCCAATCCGGAAGATTATACTAATCGCGGCTCTATTGTTACTCCATTAAAAGACAGGATCGAAAGCCAGATACTCACTCACTATCCAAAATCATTGGAGAATGCATTGGAGATCACTGAACAGGAAGCAGGTGTCAGTGATGAACAAAAAGCAAAGGTGAGCGTGAGTGATTTAGTAAAACGTCTCATTGAACAAGTCGCCTTCGAAGCACGTAGCAGTGAATTTGTCGATAAGAAAAGTGGTGTCAGTGCACGTTTGACTATTTCTGCTTATGAAAATGCAGTCAGTGCCGCGGAGCGCAGAGCTATTTTAAATAATGAAAAGCAAACACAGGTTTGGATCGCTGATCTATCTGGTATTATTCCATCTGTAACAGGAAAAGTAGAATTAGTCTATGAAGGTGAACAGGAAGGACCGTACCAGGTGGCCATGAACTTAGTAGAAAAAGCTATTCGTTCACAGTTTGTACAATACTTCCCTAATCCCGATACATTAAAGAAAAGAAGATCAACCGGTAAAGCATCACAACAACAAGATAAAGAAGATGAAAATCCATATCGCGCTATTACCAGTTGGTTTGATAAAGGAAATAACCTCAATCTTTCTTTCAGCACCACCGATAAAGACAAAGTATTATTGTTGTACAAAGTCGATGGTCTTCATTCATTGGTAAAAAAATATTTCGCCCAGGCAAATGATACGCAGTCCGCTTTACTCATGGAGTTTGTATTGCATGGCCTCGCCTCTTATTCACTCATCAGCAAAAAGATCTTTGAAAGCAAGATCGAGTTCAAGGATCTCATCGGCAGCATGATGAATATGGGAACACAGACATATGATGAGTTTGATGAAGAAGCTTAATGGCCTCCCCCCAACCCCCTCCCAGGGAGGGGGCTTTCGAAGAGTTATAATATTTAGCAAGATTATTAAAAGCTTCAAATTATCAATCGAAGTATAGTGATGTTCGAAGCCCCCTCCTTGGGAGGGGGTTGGGGGAGGCCGCTATACTATATTCACTTCTCTTTCTAACCGCACATTGAATTTTTCCGACACACTTCGCAAAATGTCTTCACTGAGATTATATATGTCCACACCAGATGCGTTACCGTAATTCACTAGCACCAAAGCCTGGTTGGCGTGTACACCAGCATCTCCGTGGCGGTAACCTTTCCAGCTGACGTTGTAAGTAGGACCGCATTGTTCGATGAGCCAGCCTGCAGCAAGCTTTACCAGACCATCTGCATTTTCGTAGCCGGGTATATCCGGATATTTTTCCCGGAGGGAAAGAAACTTTTCTTTTGTGATCAGTGGATTCTTAAAAAAACTTCCGGCATTACCGATCTCTTTCGGATCAGGAAGTTTGGAAGAACGGATATTGACAACAGCTTTTGAAATAGCGCCAATGCTTAATTCTTTTACACCCATTTTTTCCAGCTCAGCTTCGATAGCTCCATAACTGGTATTAAGGACCGGCGTTTTCTTTAACCGATACGTTACACTTAGAATTGCAAACTGATCCTTGTATTTATGTTTGAATACACTTTCGCGATAACCAAAATCACAATCCTTTAACGAGAAAGTATAATTACATTTTTCCTGTAAATGAAAGGCCGTAAGTTGATGAAACACATCTTTTACTTCTACACCGTATGCACCGATATTCTGCATCGGTGAAGCGCCAACACAACCGGGGATCAAGGAAAGATTCTCCAATCCGGCCCAATTATTTTTAATACAATGTAATACCAATGCGTGCCAGCCCTCTCCTGCTCCTGCTTTGATATACACCGACTCCGCGTCTTCGTCGATCTTCTCAATGCCTTTGAGATTATTTTTCAGGATCAGTCCGTCGTAATCTTTAGTAAGGAGAATATTGCTGCCACCACCAAGGATCATCATGGGCAACTTAGCGCTGGCAGCAGCTTTAGCCTGCGTCATCAGTTCAGTGAGCATACCCGCAGAAGAAAACGCCCCGAAATAACGGGCGCTGGCATCAATGCCAAAGGTATTGTAGGGTTTCAACGAGATATTTTCCTGAACTTGCATACTAGAATTGTAGGCAAGTATAAACAAAATTTATGATTGGGAAAATAGCAGCCGTCATCGGGTCTACGGGTATGATCGGTAACCGTGTTCTTCAGCTATTGCTGGAAGATGATTATTTCAGTACGGTGCGCGTGATCGTACGCCGCCCGACGGAGAAATCACATCCGAAAATGGAAGTAAAACTGGTCGATTTCAAAGATGCAGAATCTTTGAAACTGGCACTCGAAGGAACAGACGCCGTCTTTAGTTGCGTCGGAACAACTAATAGCAAAGTGAAGGGTGATAAACAACTCTATCGTTCTATCGATGTAGATATTCCGGTGAGAGCGGCGCGCTTTGCAAAGGAAGTGGGTTGTGAAAAATTCCTGCTGGTATCAGCAGTTGGCGCAAATATCAATAGCAGCAATTCTTATTTAAAAATAAAAGGTGAAGCGGAAGAGGGAGTAAGGGCATCGGGCATAAATACAATA
>JBDTPD010000407.1:0-4631 GCA_039932855.1 Chitinophagaceae bacterium
ACTGGGCCGTGATCAATGGAGAAAAAGAAACAGGTGTTACCACGTTTAAATTAAAACAGGAAATAGATACCGGCGATATTTTATTACAGGAATCATTTCCTATTGGCGATGATGATACCGCCGGCGAGGTACATGATAAAATGAAAGAGATCGGTGCACAGTTGCTAGTGAAGACAGTAAAAGGACTGGCAGAAGGGTCGCTTAAGGAAAAACCTCAGTCGGCAGTCGGAAGTCGGCAGTCGGAAGTCAACACTTCTCCAACAGATACTCACCACTCACAACTCACCACTGACCATCTTAAGCATGCACCAAAGATTTTTACGGAGACTTGTAAAATTGACTGGACCAAACCGGCAGATGAAATACATAACCAGGTCCGTGGATTATCTCCTTACCCGGCTGCGTTTACTCAATTGGGAGATAAGGCGATCAAAGTGTATAGAAGTGAAAAAGAAATTACTGTTCCAACTTCTACTCCTGGTAAATGGGAAACAGATGGCAAGACCTATTTGAAGTTTGCCTGCAAAGATGGATACATTCATTTTAAAGATATACAGCTGGAAGGAAAGAAGAGGATGTTGGTGGAGGATTTCTTACGAGGGTATAAATTTTCTTAGTTGTCTGAACTGGGATTTGTAAGGATTTTAAGGATATACGAACAAAATACATCTCACGCAAAGTCGCAAAGTCTTCGCGAAGACGCAAAGACTTCTTGTATTCTTTGCGTTTCCTCTTAGCGTCTTTGCGTGAAACCCATTTCAGACAATTTCTTATCCTAATTTCTCTATTATAAAAAAGACTACAAATCCGCCTACCACCAGTATTGTCCCTATATACGCATACCACGGAGCTCTGATAGATTGTGTATTCTTTAATCGCTCTTCTTCTTCGATAGGTAATTCAAATAATTTCTTTCCCTGCCGCATGCACCATTTTTTCCCAATGGGAAAGAACGGGATCCAGAACAAGTGGAAATATTTTTGGCGGAGTTCAATAGTATAAGCAACACCAGGTTGTGAGGCCAATCCTAACTCATGTGGTTCGTACGATTTTTGCCGGAATGAGTTCCAGCCGAAGACAAGACTCATAGCGTTTCATTGGTGGTTATAGTGATTTGGAAATGTGCTGATTTGATGATTTGGAGATGAGAGCGCGCCCTGGTATTTCATCGTCACATTTCCAAATCAGCACATCTCCAAATTAGTAACTCACTTTCACTACAAATTTATCGTCTTCTCTTACTGCAAGGGCTGCTGCTGCTGCATTGCTGATGCGGATATCAAGTCCCTGGTTCTGACGAATGCCATTCATTTCTCCCAATACCTTTGCATATACCGCTCTATTGTTATCAGGATTCACGATGCGGATGATTGTTCCAGGTGTTACACCATCCATCAGCAAATAATATTTCGCATCCTGCCACCCACTTGTAGTTTTAAATATACCAGAAGTAACGGTTGTACTTTTTGAAGCAGGTTTTGCTTTTACCTGTTGCTCATAAGATATTTTGAAATAACCATCTTCGATCAGTACCGCTTTCGCTTCTTCTTTAACAACTGCCGGGGTAGTTTTAATTTCTTCTTTTTTAACATCAGGAGAAACATCCATCACGGCTTGTTTAGGTGCAGTAACAGGCTCCGTCTTTACAACGGGTTTGTCTTCTTTAACAATGGGCTTCTCCTGTTTGGTTACAGTTTTATCTTCTATTGGTGCAATCGCCACAGTACTATTAAGACTATCCTGTTTGAGAGCTGCTGCTTTTTCTGCCTCTGCTTGCTGAAGTTTAAGAAGCTCTTGTTTCTTAAGCCTGTTATTAGCCAGGTAGCCCGGCATTTCTTTAGCAATTAAAAAACCAATGACCAGGTTGGAACCTTCCTGGATATTATCAGATGTAAGATTGTTCCAGTCACGGATATTTTTCAAAGGCACCTTATTATTATCACCGCTAACTTTGTATAAGCCATCACCCGACATCACCTTGTAGTAAACAGGGGTACCTGATGTAGACTTCTGTGTAAAGTTGGTATCTGATAACGGGATGCGAAGCACCTGCCCTATCTCGAGGCTTTTATTGAGTTCGGTATGATTGTATGCCGCAATTGATTTGGCATTCACATTATAGAGGCGGCCGATATAATACAACCCTTCTTTAGGAGCAATTGTATGTTCGACGTACAAACCTTTCTCAGCTTTATTCACCATCAATTCTGTGGTCTGTGCATAGCAAAGGCACGATAAAGCAATAAGGACATTAAGGATAAAAAACTTTTTCATTGGCAAAAGTTTTGGATTACAAAGATGTGGTTTTTTTGCCGGTTTACTTATCTTTTAAAATTCGTAATTCTTTGGGGTAATAATTATTGATGCGATTAGATAAAACATTCACCCATCCTAGTATTTGCCCTTCGTAAGTTACCAATTGCCATCCTTTGGTCATGTTGCCGGGCAACAACTCCTTTCGTTGCAAATATTGAATCGCTCTATCATAATCCAATGCGATGCGCTGAATATTGTCCGTAATTTTTGTACTCATCGCCAGTGAATGATCAGGCACCAGTTTATCCCGCAGCAGTTCACCAATAATTGTACCTGAGTAAGCGACACGTAACTGATTTAACAAAAAACTGAAATCATCTGCCAGTTTCTCTGGCCAGCCGTAGACTGTTTGTTTATGTTTGATAAACCGCAGTCCTTCTGATTTCACCCATTTGTCAATGATCACAGATTCCGACTGTGTAGCCTGCTCTGGTTTATTTTTTATTTTAATAGCCGTGGTTCTCTCTTCTCCCGTCTTACGGAAACAAGCAAGAAACAAACCTTCTCCTTTCACTTTATCGGGCCAGAAACGATATCCACCTCCTGATTCTACGATGCCCCAGGAAGCATCAATAGGCAATGGGCAATTGACAATTGACAAATCCTGCAGGAGCCAGTTAACAATCTCCTCATCTTCTTCTTTGGAATAAGAACAGGTAGAATAGATAAGTATCCCATTCTCTTTTAATGCCGGCCATACATCGGCAAGGATGCGTTGTTGACGTTGTGAACAGAGTTGTACGTTGGCAAGGCTCCATTCTTCTATCGCTGCCTGATCGCGTCGAAACAGGCCACTGCCGCTGCAAGGCGCATCTATAACGATCACATCAAAGTATCCGCTCATCTTTGCAAAATCAGCCGGATCATTATGCGTGACCATTACATTATCACACCCCCATTTAATGATATTGTCTTTTAAAATATTGGTACGCGAACGGATAACTTCATTACTGACAAGCAAACTGTCTTTTGAAATGAGTGATTGTATATGCGTTGATTTGCCGCCGGGTGCTGCGCAAAGATCAAGCACCTTTAACGATTGAGAAAGATCAAGCGTTTGTTTCAATGCCTGTTCCAGGAACATACTACTCGCTTCCTGTACGTAATAACAACCGGCATGAAATAATGGATCGAATGTAAAGGATGGCCGGGTTTCTAAATAAAAGCCATACTGTGACCAGGGAACAGGATGATTTGGAGATTTGAGGATTTGAGGATTTGGAGATGTTGTGGATGCTTTTAATGGATTGATGCGGATGGATGTGACCTGCTCATTGGATGCATGCACAGCTTCAAAGGATTTTCGATCAAATCCCTTTGTAGTTTCTAACGCAGTAAGTAATTGAACAGGAAGTTGCACACGATTATTTTAATATCCATACTGTATCACTGTAGGGATAGTCTATTGAATCCTTTCTAGCTGTAAAAATATAATAGTCTTTGGTAACTGTTGTAATTGAGACTTTGATCACGGGCTGATTTTTTATTTCCTCAATAAAATTATGCCCATCAGGTTTGATCGAATCGCCTTTTAATCTGCTTATCAACGTCAATTCATATTCGCAGGATGTCATCCATTTCACTTTAAGTGATGCAATATTTCCTGTCGACATTTCCTTTTCATACTGCATGGAGTCGTTCCGGATAATAGTAAACCAGTTTTTTTGTCCAGAAAATTTAAGGCTGAATTTCCCCTTTTTTACAGGATCGCAATTCTTGCTTTTTTTATAATCAAAGCAGGATGATAAAAGAAGAACGAAGAGGTTTAAAAAAAGGATAGTATGAAAACATCTCTTTCGCAACCGGATAGGTTTATTAATTCTTTGCGGAATTATAGGTAAAATATTTATAAAGAAAAAAGCTACCACATAAGATCAGCGTTGTTACGATAATAGTAACACCCGCAGCAGCGCTGCCCAGGCCGGGATTCACATCTATTGAATGAGGAGTATCATTTGAAAAAATGATTAATCCTATTAATGCAAGAGCATAAAAGGCTATAGCTGTTATCAAAAACTTTTTATTCATTATAGGCTCTTTATTTCGCTTATCAGGTCCTGCAATACTTTTTTGGCATCACCAAACAGCATAGATGTTTTTGGCTGGAAGAACAGATCGTTTTCAATACCGGCATATCCCGGTTTCATACTTCTTTTATTAACGATAACATTCTTGGCCAGTCCTACTTCGAGGATCGGCATACCATAAATTGGTGACGAAGGATCAGTTTTTGCAGCAGGATTCACCACGTCATTAGCACCTAAGATCAATACAACATCTGTAGTAGGAAACTCTTCATTGGCATGTTCCATCTC
>JBDTPD010000408.1:0-4626 GCA_039932855.1 Chitinophagaceae bacterium
GGGCACATTGGCAAAAAAGAATTCTCCGCAGGCTGCTGTTGTTGTCGTAGCTATTACTGCGTCGCTATTGATATCTATCAATGATACGTTTACACCAACGATACCATCACAATTTTCATCAACTTTATTCCCAGCTTTTTCAGGACTCACCTCTCTTTTA
Organism: Chitinophagaceae bacterium; assembly: GCA_039932855.1. GTDB lineage: Bacteria > Bacteroidota > Bacteroidia > Chitinophagales > Chitinophagaceae > JAJKIP01. The sequence continues at coordinate 161 of JBDTPD010000408.1, forward strand.
TTATTTCCTTCATACAGAGGATTTGTACCTTCCATTCCCCTTCTTGCAGTAGCTAAGCAAGGGTTGCAAACTTCCTCATTGTTTTCAGAAAAGATTGGTTTGTACTGACGACGACCTGTTGCCATGCCACTCGATGCATCTCTCGCGCTCAATCGCACCATTGTACCAAATGAATTGTTTGGCGTTGTCCTTGCAGATCCTCCATGTGTTGTATTATTAGTAACAATAGCTTTTGATGAACCCGAAGACGCCCATGCTATTCTTCCGGAAATAATTCCTCTTGATGCTGCACTTCCCAATGCGCCGCCTGCAGCATGCAATCCCTGGTTGACTTTTTCTCCAAAGGTGGCTCCCTGTGTTTGTTTAGCTATAGTTACTTTTTTTGCCCGACTATATTGTTCTGCATCCGCAGGACAAGCGAATGTCATCTCTTCGGTTGTGCCATCGGGGTTAGTAATTTTTTGAACAACAGGTCCGCAGCTTTCCTGGGGAATACCTGCTCTTTCAGCAGCCAATGATCGTCTGCCCGTAGCCATACCACTTGATGGATCACGTGGTGAAGTGATCTCCCTTTTATTAACGGTTGGCAATAATCTTCCTGTTGATTGTCCGCTTGCATGATCTCTTGGAGAAAGAATATTATACCGGATAGTAATGCCCGCTACGAGGTCAGAAATATTTTGTGATAATTTCAATCCTTCAATACCTCCACCTCTTCTTGCATCAAAATTATTTACTTCCGTTTTTGTATTCATATAATCCATACTCACACCAAATGACCATACATCTGATTTCACTTTATATAACACACTCATGCCGGTTAAGAATCCCGGATAAAGACTTTTGCCTGTTGATTCATTACGATAAGCTGCGCGTTGAGCACCCTTCTGTTGCAGGTTGACGAGTCCGCTATTATTAATAAACAATCCCGCTTTAGCATGTGCATAGAACTCTACCATATTGCCGGTGTGGAAAGATGGACCTGCCAGTAAGTACATATTCTGTTGTCTTGCTTTTGTGATTGTCAACTGATCAAGTGGAATGGTTGATCTGCTCAAAAAAGTATTGATCGTTGCATCATCTGCAGCTGAAGAACTGAAACCGGAACTGAATCCAATACCAGCCTTACCAAAAAAATAATCTGCTCCGAAACGGAAGCCTACACCGTTGCCGCGAAACAGCAGCGAATCATCTTTACTTTTCAACGGTACAGCATATGTTGGTGAAAAAGCAAAGCTTACCCTGGCGTGATTACTTCTTAATGCATTTTGATTGAAACGACCCTGTTCCTGGGCATGTGTAGTGGCAAGAAATGAAAGCAGCAATACAGTGGTGGCACACTGCTTTCGTGCGGTGGTGGTCATACTATTGGGATTTTAGTGATCAGAAAAGTACAAATACTTTCTTCAAAATCCTATAGTGTGTCAGTAAGCAGTCTGGCAGTCGGCAGTCAGCAGTCGGCAGTCAATTTACTATGCCTGTAATTCTCTTACTGGTATCGGAGTTTGACTGCCGACTGTAGACTGTTAGACCGCCTTACTCTTCAAGCCGATCGAGGCATTTATACTCATTCTTCAACAGATCGTCGTATTCGTCGGCTTTAAGGAAAAGATGACGGAACACACCCGTACCATTTTCGCGGTTGATATCGAGGTCGTATATGACGCGGGAAAGAACAATGTTTTGTTTGACGCAACTGAACACCAATCCATTCATTTTATAGTTTTCCTGCAATAAGAACTGGTATAGTGGTTTTATCTGGGTCACATCAGTTGGCATCTGGCACAAATAAGCATCGCCGGCAATAAAATAATTCTCTGCATTATAGGTGATCTTTATTTTGGCAGAGCCTTCTTTTACACTCCAGACATTCACACCGTCTCTTGCCAATCGTACGTCTTTACCAAGATCCTTTAAGATTTCCTCGATCACTTTTGCAGAACCAACCGGTTCTATCTCTTTTAAAGGAATCTCCGGCAGTTTTACTTCTGTACCACAACTTGGACAATATTTTCCTGAATCAATATTGCCTTCTGTTACCAGGAAGTCGCAACTAAAACAACGCGTGGATGCTTTTCCTTTATTTGGCAAATACATAATCAGCGCTTCGCGTAAATAATTTACGGGTAATGCAAAGCCAAGATTGTCGCCGCCTTTTATAATAAATGAATTAACGCCAATCACTTCTCCTTTATCATTTACCAAAGGTCCGCCACTATTACCCGGGTTAATTGCTGCATCGATCTGTATAAACTTCAATCCGTCGCGGATGCGATCTACTTTTGAGATCACTCCTTGCGTAGCTGTATAATTCAACCCGTACGGGTGACCAATGGCTAATACTTCATCACCATCTTTCATTTGTTCGTACAGGCCAAGTCTGATCTCTGGTAATTCTATTCCTTTCGGTCCTTCCAGAAACGCGAGGTCGTGTTTGCGATCGGTATACCAAACGCGCGACATCGCTTTATCAAAAGCTTTTCCGGCAATCGTTACTTCTGCATTGTCAGATACTACGTGTGCATTAGTAACGATCAGGTCAAATTCTTTTACATAAAATCCTGTACCGGTACCACTGGAAGTGGCTATTTGTATAATTGCTTTCTGATATTGTTCAATGATCTGCTGGGTTGCCATATGCACTTTTATTTTGCGTCCATATTTAAATTCTGAATCTCAACGCTGAATGTGTGATCAAACGTTATGAGATTATCAAACCGGAGCTGTTGTAATTTAAAATCCATATTCGGATACTTCGCTTTCCATTTTTGCTGAATCTCGATAATCCTGCTATTGATCCCTTCTACATTAAATTGATTAGTAGCCGGATTGAAATAGCTTTCTTTAAATCCAAGCGTAGCAAAATAATCACTATAGTTTACCTGCATATACAAATGAAACAGCTCAGTGATTGCGCGTGGCATACTATACGAATACTGGCAATACGAAATGCCGTATTCAATTACCTGTGTACCGATGTATGGGTGGTTATTATCGCGGTACCACAACATATTCTGGTTAGCACCTGCAATAGAGTCTGCAATGACTTTATGCACCTGCGGTGTTACAATCGAAAATGTATGACGTGAACGGAACATCGCGAGGAATACATCTTCTTTTGTCCGTTCAGAGATGCGTTTGAATTCATCTATCATATCCCTGTTTCTTTCAACAGGTTGCTTTTCATCTTTTTTAAAATAAATACCGGCGATTTTTTCCAGGTCATTTAATAAAGTGCCTTCGGGTTTTATTAAATAATCGATCCGGTAAACCAATGATAGTAGCATATAAGAAATGCCACCGGAAAATTTATCTGCATCCAGGCCCGCAATTGTATCAAGCGTAAACTTGACCCATTTTTGCAGGTATTCATATTTCACTTCTTTTTCTGCCGCTGGTATTTCCAGGATATGTTCACGATCTACTGTTTGTAGCACCGCAAAATCCTGTACCAGCAGATCATCCTGCTTATCGGCTTTGGTAGCCAGTTCTTTTAATCCATAGTAAAGCTTGCTGGGATTAGCCGATGTTATCTGGCTATCGAATTGCATACTGAGCACCTCGTTGTCGAGTGCAAAACGACTATAGTACAAACTGAAGTTCATTTCCAGCAACCGGCGCATCACCGGTATACTTGGTTGTGGCATTTTTGCCAGCGATACTTCTGCTTTTACCTGGTCCTTATCAAAGGTGCCGCGAACGATCTTCGATCCCTGGTATACCTGGAACCTTCCTTCCGCGCCATTTCTTTCATACACTACATTCTGTGCTTCCTCGTCACGCAGGTATTCAAAAAAAGCATCGAAGCTTTCCGGGTATTTTTTTTCTTTAAATAAATTGTCCGCTTCCGTCCACCGGTTCACCTGGGGCAGGGATTTATTATTGTCTGAGTAGCGACCAAATAAAATGTCAGGGCCCGGCTCTTGTTTTTTCTTGTTCCAGCCAAAAATCTTGTCAAACATGGGTATTCTGAATTTGAGAAACGGAAAGATAGAAAAAGAACACGAAAGGCAAAAACAGTCAAAAAAGGCAGTCTACCAGTCGGCAGTCGGCAGTCACCCCCCGGTACTTGTAAGAGAATTACAGGTATAGAGAATTGACTGCCGACTGCCGGCTGATAGACTGTCTACAATGCTTGAATTATGGTAAAATTCGTTAGTTTCGCCTCACTCAAATTTGTCTATGAAGTTTATTGTCTCTTCTTCGTCTTTACTGAAACAATTGCAGCATATTGCCGGTGTCATTAATGCCAATACGGTATTACCAATCCTGGAAGATTTCCTGTTTGAAGTTTCTAAAAACAAACTGACCGTAGTAGCGACTGATCTTGAAACAGTGATGCGTGTACAATTGGATGTGGAAGCAAAAGATAGTGGCCGGGTTTGTATCCCTGCCCGGATCCTGATCGATTCATTAAAGAATATCGCTGATCAGCCCTTGACATTTAACATCGATAAAAATTTTGG
>JBDTPD010000409.1:0-4626 GCA_039932855.1 Chitinophagaceae bacterium
CCAGCGTGCGACAAGTAGTTATAAAAGATGTTTAGCGTTAGGTGGCGCCAAGAATCACCTGATGGTATTGCCCGATGCTATTCCTGGTATGACGGCGCAGAATGTTGCTGCATCGATGAGTGGTTGTGCTGGCCAGCGCTGTATGGCTGCATCAGCAATGTTAGGTGTGGGAAATATCGATCATATCATTGATAAGATCTGTGAAGAAGCAAAGAAGATTATTCCGGGAGAAAATCTCGGAGCAGTGATCAGTAAAGAATCGAAAGATAGAATTGAAAAATATATTACAGAAGCAGAACAACAGGGCGCCAAAGTATTAGTGGATGGTCGTAATACAACTGTCAAAGGAAAAGAGAACGGAACTTATGTTGGTCCCACTGTTATTGATTATGTAAAACCAGATATGGCTGTTGCTAAAGAAGAAATATTCGGACCGGTCATCAGCATCATGCGGACGAATACAGTAGATGAAGCATTGGCGATTGAGAATGCAAGTCCTTATGGTAATGCAGCATCTGTATTTACGCAGAATGGAGGTATGGCTCGTTATATTATTGACAGAGCCAGCGCCGGTATGATCGGCGTAAATGTGGGCGTACCTGTACCAAGAGAACCTTTTTCTTTCGGTGGATGGAATGAAAGTAAGTTTGGAGTAGGTGATATCACAGGAAAAAGCTCCATTGAATTCTGGACGAAGTTGAAAAAGAGTACAACTAAATGGAATCCGGAAGCGGGAGTTAATTGGATGAGTTAAGCCCCCTGTCCCCCTAAAGAGGGAACTTAGATTGTAGAGATTTTCAATTACGAGCAATCATTTAGTCGGTCATTCAGGTTTAAACTTCTGCAAAAAATATTTAAAATAATTCTATGCCTTCATCAAAAATCTCTGACTCCGTAGAGAAACTTCCTAACTCCCTTTCAGGGGCCGGGGGTATCATTCAAGACAATCTCGACTACACCTTATTTTCCTGGAGCAAACAAAAAGGCATCGCTCCTATTGCTATCAAATATGGTAAAGGTGTTTATCTCTATGATTATGACGATAAGAAATACATTGACTTCTCATCGGGATTAATGAATGTCAATATCGGCCATGGTAATCAACGGGTAACTGATGCAGTCGTAAAACAAATGCAGGAAGTCGCTTATGTTACTCCAAGCTGTGTGACCAAAGTGCGCGGTGACCTGGGTAAAAAATTAGCCGAGATCTGTCCCGGTGATCTCAATAAAGCATTCTTTACCTTATGCGGCGCTACCTCTATTGAAAATGCTATCAAGCTTGCACGGTTGTATACGGGCCGGCATAAAATATTAACACGTTATCAATCTTACCATGGTTCCACCTATGGCGTATTATCTGCTGGTGGTGATCCACGTAAATTAGCTGCCGATTCACAACAGGCGCCAAATTTTGTACACTTTGATCTTCCTTATTTATATCGCTGGGAATATGGGGAAGAAAATTTATTAAAAGAAGCGATTGGTCAACTCGAACGTGTGATTGCGTATGAAGGTCCGGGTAATATCGCCGCTATTTTATTAGAAGGAGAATCGGGGACTTCCGGTTGTTTGCAATATCCTGTAGGTTATTTAAAACAAGTAAGAGAGATCTGCAACAAGAATGGCATTCTGTTACTCATGGATGAGATCATGAGTGGTTTTGGCCGTACCGGCAAATGGTTTGGTTTTCAAAATCATGATATCGTTCCGGATATGATTGCGATGGCAAAAGGTCTCACCTCCGGTTATCTTCCATTCGGATGTTTGATGGTATCGGATAAAATAGCCGCGAAATATGATGATGTGGTGTTGCCGCTTGGTCTTACCTATTCTGCTCACCCAGTCGCCTGTGCCGCTGCCTTAGAAATGATCAACATTTATGAAGACGATAATCTCATTGATCATTCAGCGGCTATGGGTAAATATATGGATCAGCAATTGGAAGCGTTAAAAAAGAAACATCCAAGTATTGGTGATTGGAGAAATACAGGTCTGTTAGGTTGTATTGAATTAGTAAAAGATAGAAAGACCAAAGAACCGATGGCGCCTTTCAATGCCAAACCGGATGAGATGGTGGTGATGAATAAAGTAGCGAATAGAATAAAAGAACTGGGTATGTACACTTTTGTGAGATGGAATTACATTTTCTTAGCGCCACCATTGATAGTAACAAAGGAACAGATTGATGAAGGATTGGCAATTATTAGTGATGCGATTTTGATTGCTGATGAATCGATAGCACACGGATGACACGGCTGAGACGGATTTTCACGGATTTTTTTAATCTTATTTTATGAAACATGCTGATATAACCGATCAGGTATTAAATGCTTTTTATAAAGTGTATAATACACTTGGGTATGGGTTTCTTGAAAAAGTATATGAGAATGCACTATACATTGAATTGATTAAAATTAACCTTAAGGCTGAAAGGCAAAAAAAAGTATTAGTGCATTATGATAGTATTGTTGTAGGCGACTATTGTACTGACCTTATTGTGCAGGACGTTGTTATATGTGAATTAAAGGCAAAAGAAAGTCTGACCGAAGCGGATGAGCACCAACTCTTAAATTATTTAAGAGCAACAAATGTTGAGGTGGGTCTCCTGTTAAACTTTGGAAAGAAGCCAGAAGTAAAAAGAAAAATCTATGCTAATAATAAGAAATCATGGTTGACAACAAGGGTAATTCAATTAGAATAAAAATGCACTTGGCCGAATACTGCTGTAAAACTTATCCGTGAAAATCCGTCCCATCCGTGTCATCCGTGTGCTAAAACATTTATGCTAGAAACACAACCCATACCAGACTCTTCCCTCATCAACGAGGACCTCGCGCCGGTTCCCCACAGCAAACGCACATGGGGCACCTGGAACTACGCCGCCCTGTGGATCAGTATGAGTTTGTGCATTCCTACTTATACTATGGCCAGTTCGATGATCAATAATGGAATGAACTGGTGGCAAGCTATTCTCACTATCTTTTTAGGAAATGCAATTGTATTGGTCCCGATGTTGTTGAATGGACATGCCGGCGCTAAATATGGAATCCCATTTCCCGTGTTTGCAAGAGCCAGCTTCGGTACAAAAGGTGCCAATATTCCTGCCATGTTACGCGCGATCGTTGCCTGCGGATGGTTTGGTATACAAACATGGATCGGTGGTGCCTCATTATATAATTTATTAAGAGCCTGGAATCCTTCACTGGAACCGATTAATACTGTTTCATTATTACCACAGGCATTACCTGCTTTATGCTTTTTTGTTTTCTGGGCGCTGAACATGTTCATCATTTATAAAGGAGTAGAGAGTATCAGAAAGCTATTAGTGTTCAAGGCATTCTTTTTACCAATAGCCGCTATTGCTTTGTTTTGCTGGGCTGTAGTTGCCGCAAAAGGATTAGGACCTATATTAAGAGAGCCGTCAAAATTTACTGATAGCGCATCTTTCTTTCATTTCTTCTTTCCTGCTCTGACAGCAGTCGTTGGATTCTGGGCAACACTATCATTAAATATTCCTGATTTCACCCGCTATGCAAAAAGTCAGCGGGCTCAGATCAAAGGACAAGTCATAGGACTTCCTCCGTCGATGACGTTATTTGCGTTTGTTGGTGTTGTTGTTACATCCGCTTCTGCTATTATTTATGGAAAGCCAGAATGGGATCCTGTGCAGTTAGCTGGAAAGTTTGATAGCAAAATGATGGTGAGCTTTGCTATGATCGGCATTATTATCTCTACGCTGGCTACCAATATTGCTGCGAACATTGTTAGCCCCGCGAATGATTTCTCTAATCTTTCTCCGAAAAAAATAAATTTCAAACTCGGTGGATATATCACTGGCGTCATCGGCGTATTAATATTTCCATGGAAATTAATGGCTGATCCAACCGGCTATATTTTTAACTGGCTCATCGCTTATTCCAGTTTACTTGGTCCTGTAGGGGGTATCATGATCGCTGATTATTATTTTATAAGAAAACAAACATTGCAGGTAGATGAGCTCTATAGCCATAGTGGCCGTTATAGTTTTGGGAAAGGGTATAACAAGTACGCAATAATTGCTTTGCTGCTGGGAATATTACCTAATGTACCGGGATTTCTATTACAGATAAAGGTCATTCCTGATACAGCATTTCCTGAATGGATATCTCATTTGTATAATTATGCCTGGTTCGTTGGTTTTTTCCTCAGCGGCTGCATTTATTATATATTTATGAAGCGTGTAGAAAGCCCGGAATTAAGAATTCAGAATTATGGATTATAAATTGGCTTAAAATAGAATGCCATTCATAACTCATAATTCATAACTCATAATTTTCTCCTATGTCGGTTATTATTAAAAATGGAAGGATCATCACAGCTACAGACGATTATATCGCTGATATTTTTATCGATGGCGAAACGATACAAGCTATTGGGAAAAACCTGCCAGTAAAAGCCGACAAAGAAATAGACGCAACAGGCAAACTTGTTTTTCCCGGTGGTATCGATCCGCATGTGCATTTGGATATGCCATTCATGGGTACATTCTCCAGTGATAGTTATGAGACAGGAACACGTGCCGCTTTATTTGGTGGTACCACCATGGTCATTGATTTTATTTTACAGAAACAAGGCAACAGTTTACAT
>JBDTPD010000410.1:0-4612 GCA_039932855.1 Chitinophagaceae bacterium
CTATCGCTTCGATCTTATAGGTACCGATCATTACATTGTTTATTATGGCATCATGATGCCTGATATTAGTGCGGGCCGTTTGATCGAGGACCAGGTTTTTGCCGGAGAAATTCAATCAGGCGGTAATGATCCGGAGCTCTTGCCGGTTTTTGCGGGCATATACCTGATGGAGGAGAAATTCAGGCGCATAGAAAAACACCGGATTGAACGGAATTTTGAAGCTAAATGCTCTACCCTTCTTCTATTTACTTAAACCATGATGTACTGTCCTGATCCGGATATCCCCTGATGCGACCTGAAAGGCGAACCTTCATTAAATTATTGACACGCTGACTCAATAAATAAAATTTTATTATATATTTATTGTCCATCCACTGAATGAATGACCGGATCCAGTCATGTGATAACCTAAACTAACTGACCTAACAACCATCGTTACAAGGTAAACCAAGATCTAAAACTGAATCACATGTCAATTGGAATGAGGATCCTCTTGCCGCGCAGGCATGCAGGTATTAAAATCGCCATCTTATTATCTCTGCTATTTTCTGTGAGCCTATGCCAGGCACAAAATCCCATTGTTTTGGAAAATGCAAATACGGGAAACCCAATCTCAGAATGGGGTGTTCCTGACTTCCGCGATCCAAACATTAGTGGATTTGCAACAGAGATCAGTGTAAACAGAGGTAATACTGTTCATTTTAAAGTAACTGTAGCAGGCGGTGCTGGTTATACAATAAAAATTTATCGTCTCGGCTATTATAACGGTAATGGCGCAAGATTGATAACCAATCTTGGTTCGTTTACAGGAACTGTGCAGCCAACTGGCATTGCTGACGCTGTAACAGGTTCATTGGATTGCGGCAACTGGAGTGAGTCTGCAAGCTGGGCAATTCCTGGTACAGCTGTGTCCGGATTTTATATTGCCAAACTGGAAAGAACAGGCGGAGGAAGCAATCATATCATATTTGTGGTGAGAAATGATGCCGGTACTGCAGATCTTTTTTTCCAAACGCCAGATGCGACATGGCAAGCGTATAACGGGTATGGTGGAAATTATTTGTACTCTGGTGTGACAACTTATCCTTCAGGTCATGCGGTAAAGATCAGTTACAATCGTCCATTCTTTGTTTATAATAGCGGCTTCCTGACTGATAACCGCGAATCTGATTGGTACATGAATGCAGTATATCCAATGATAAGATGGCTGGAAAGAAATGGATATGATATAAATTATACAACAAGCGTTGAAACAGCGAGGAATGGTAATTTACTTCTTAATCATAAAGTTTTTGTCAGCACAGGTCATGATGAATACTGGTCAAAAGAACAGCGCGAGAATGTAGAAGCAGCAAGGGCAGCGGGTGTCAATCTTGCTTTCTTCAGTGGCAACGAAGTGTATTGGAAGACAAGATGGGAAGCAGATGCATCCAGCAATGCTTTTCATACATTGGTTTGTTATAAAGAAGGTGCATTAGGTGATGGCACTACTGCTGAAAGTACTTGCGGAACAAAATGTGATAATACATCTACGGTATGGACAGGTTTATGGAGAACAGGCGCTGCTTATGATGCGGGTCGTCCTGAAAATGCATTGACAGGACAGGCTAGTTGGGATGGTACCCCCGGCGCTATTGAAGTTCCTTCTGAGTATAAAAAATTACGTTTCTGGAGAAATACAACTATTGCTGCATTAGCTGATGGACAAGTGGCAACGCTGGCACCGAATACATTGGGACACGAATGGGATTGGGAACAATACAAAACAGATTACCCACTCGGTCGTATCACGATGTCTAAAACAACTTTGAATAATCACGTTCATAAGTTATCACTTTATAAAGATGCCAGCGGTGCATTGGTATTTGGGGCAGGCACTATACAATGGTCATGGGGACTTGATGGTGCACACGCAGGTGGCACCGCTACCATCAGTAACGACATGCAGCAGGCAACAGTTAATTTATTTGCCGATATGGAAGTGCAACCTGGTTCATTGCAATCTGATCTGTTGCCCGCGAGTTCATCTACAGATAATCTTGCACCAACTTCACTGATCACAACTCCATTAACTGGCACCACTGTTAGTTCAGGGTCCAATGTAACCATCACTGGTACTGCTACAGATGCTGGCCCGGGTGTAGTAGCTGGTGTGGAAGTGTCTGTAGATGGTGGCACTACCTGGCAGATAGCAGATATCACTGATGCTGACAATACAGTTTCCTATACGTTTACATGGCCAACAACTTCGCAGGGGACAAAAACAATTAAGGTACGCGCGTTTGATGATAGTGGAAATATAGAAGCAGTTGGCGTAAGTACGACTGTTACTGTCGGAATGCCTGTCTGCCCATGCAGCATTTTTGTATCAACTGATGTACCTGCGCCTACAGCGACTAACTTACTTGATCCAAGTGGATCAATTGAAGTGGGTGTGAAATTTAAATCAAATACAAATGGTTATGTCATTGGTATGAAATTTTATAAAAGCACATTGGATGTTGGTACACATTTAGGAACATTATGGACAACAGCTGGCGTACAATTGGCCCAGGCTACTTTTACAAGTGAGTCAGCTTCCGGCTGGCAACAGGTATTATTTTCTTCGCCGGTAAGCATTACTGCAGGCACTACCTATGTTGTTTCTTATCATAGTCCGACTGGCCGCTATGCGGGAACAACTCCGTTCTATGGAACCTCTTTTGACCGTGGTCCATTATCAGCTATTGCGACCAGCGATCCGGATGGGCCAAATGGTGTGTTTACTTATTCGCCATCGACTATTTTCCCGAATCAATTTTTTAATGCAACGAATTATTGGGTAGATGCGGTATTCGCTACCTCACTCATATTACCGGTTGAACTTGTTGACTTCACTGCTCATGCAGAAAATAAAGATGTAAAGCTGGTATGGACAACATCTTCAGAGCAAAACAATCGTGGTTTTGAAGTACAGCGCAGCAATGGCGGATCAGATTGGAAACCGCTTGGTTTTGTAAATGGTGCAGGTACTACTACAATCGAAACATCCTATTCTTATTTTGATAGAGATATAACTCCGGGTATTTATAATTACCGGTTAAAACAAGTGGATATTGATGGCCGGTTTAAATTCTCCAAAGTAGTAACTGTCAGCATCAATACAAAAGCTGTACTATATCAAAACTATCCAAATCCATTTGATGGCACGACTACTATCAGGTTTGATCTCGATCAGCGTGACAAAATAAAGTTAAGTGTGTTTGATGGCCAGGGACGATTAATAGCTGTATTGGCAGATGGAGTAAAACCAGCTGGTACACATACGGTACAATTCGACGGAAGAGGTCAAAGTAGTCATCTGTACTATTATAAATTAGAAACTGAATCGAGTGGGGCATTTACAAAGAAGTTGATCGTTCGATAATAGGAATAAGAAATAAGGAATCAGAAATAAGAAATGAGAAAGTAAAGACCCAAAAGCTGTCTTACTTTCTCATTTCTTATTTCTGATTCCTTATTTCTTATTAGGCAACAGATGTCCGCCCAGAGGAAAAAACCTACGCTATTTTATTTTCAACGGTCAATCTTCAAAAGAGTAAATTTGATAAGGAGGAATCAATTATGAAGGTTGTACCGATTTTGCATTGTACAAATATGCAGCGAGCCCTGCAATTTTATACTACCATTCTTGGCTTTACATTAAGATATCCCGGTACAACCGCGGACGAACCAGTTGTCACTATCATTAGTGAAGGAGCCGAGATACAACTTACTGTTATGAATGTAGCACCTGCTATTTATATTAATATAGAAGCTGACGATATAGATGGTTTATTTGAAAAATATTTAAAAAGAGGCTTGGATACATTGGGCAAAAAAAACTCACCTGTACATCAGGGTCCGATAGATCAGACGTGGGGATGGAGAGAATTCTATGTAACCGATCCTGATGGGAATACATTATGTTTTCGCAAACTAATTAGTTAATATTTCGTTTTATTATTATCCGGCAATTATAGATTTTACTTTTAATTTTTCTGCAATGTCTACAAAACGTATCAACCCATCATTTAAGACAAATAACGACACAGGATTTAGTAATACCGGCGTGATCAATGCCGGTCGCTTTATTAATCGTGATGGTTCGTTCAATCTTCGCAAAAGAGGTTGGCCCTTCTGGAACCGTGTCAGCATTTATCATACAATGATTACGCTGAACTTCTGGCAATTTACCGGGGTGATCATTTCATTTTTCATCGTAATAAACCTTTTGTTTACACTTTTGTATTTGCTGATAGGAAGTTCAGAGTTTACCGGAATGATTTCAACATCTGGCTGGAAAATGTTCAAGGAACTTTATTTCTTCAGCACAGAAACGTTTACGACCGTAGGATATGGTCGTGTAAACCCGGTTGGAGATGCTGCCAATCTTGTATCGTCCTTCGAAGCGATGGGCGGTTTTCTTTCCTTTGCTTTGGCTACTGGTCTTATCTATGGAAGGTTCACCAGGCCGCGTGCGCACCTGGCTTTTACTGACAATGCCACCATTTCTCCTTATCGCGATAAAACCGCACTCATGTTTCGTTTTGTTTGCTATAAAGATCATCATGCATTAACAGATGTGACTGTA
>JBDTPD010000411.1:0-4600 GCA_039932855.1 Chitinophagaceae bacterium
GCGTGGTGCCAAAGATGGCAGCCGTGTTCCTCAATTGAGTGATCTCCGTGAATCGGGAGCGATCGAGCAGGATGCTGACATGGTTATGTTCCTTTATCGTCCGGAATATTATGATGTAACAACGAATGCAGACGGAGAAAATACAAAAGGGCTGACGGAAGTAAAGATTGCCAAACACCGTAATGGTTCATTGGAAACAGTTAAACTAAAAGCACTCCTGCATATTCAGAAATTTGTCAACTGGGATGAAGATCCATACAGTGGTATCGGATTGCCGGCAGGTGGTTGGAGACCGGTTGATGATAGTGGTGGAGCAGGTGGTGAAAAATTATATATACAGACGGGTAGCAAAATGAATAACAGGCAGGAAGATGAGGAAGATCCGTTTTGATAAATAAGAAATCAGGAATTTGAAACAAGCCTGCCGCAAGCAGGTAAGAAATGAGAAAGTGAATATGCTTTCTCATTTTTGTTTATAGAACATTAGCGGCAAATATTTATTTTTACAGCAATGCAATTACCTTTTTTTTATATTGATGAATACGATGTTGCCAATAAAGAAATCAAATTGGATGAAGATACTTCGCGGCATATTGTTCAGGTATTGCGAATGAAGAAAGAGGGTCAATTAAACCTTACTGATGGCAAAGGACAATTGATAACAGCTGAAATTATTGATGATCATAAAAAACATTGTATTGTAAAGGTTACGCATTCACAACTTACAGCTGCTAATACACAGAGAACTTCTATCGCTGTTTCTCTTTTAAAAAATAGTAATCGCTTTGAATGGTTTATAGAAAAGGCGACTGAACTTGGAATCAGTGAGATCATTCCGCTTATTTGCAGCAGAACAGAAAAGCAAAAGTTTCGTTCTGACCGGATGAAGAATATTCTTGTCAGCGCTATGCTGCAATCGCAACAGGTATGGCTACCGGTGTTGCATGAACCAATTGCATATGAAGTATTATTCCGCCAGGAAGAAGTGGCTGCTACTGCACAAAAATTTATTGCACACTGTGTAGAAACGGATAAAAGAAACCTGGGTGATCTGATCAATGAATCACTTCCTTCACAAATGGTATTGATTGGTCCTGAAGGTGATTTTACCAAAGAAGAAATAGAGATGGCCGTCCAGCATCATTTTATTCCGGTAGCATTAGGTGAAACAAGATTACGAACGGAGACAGCTGCTGTGGTAGCGGCGGCGATGTTGAAGGTTCATTAGTATAAATTCAAAAGTCAAAATATCAGGCCGATATTTTGACTTTTTAATTTTGACTTTTTTAATTTATCTCGCCTGATCCGAATAATTTTCTTCTTTCTCCGGTAACCGTGGTTCATTTAATTGTACAACTCTCCGCCGCTGCATTCTTTTCCGCATCACCATATTGAGAAGTTCTACGCCAAAGGAGAAGGCCATTCCGAAATAAATATAATTTTTGAGATGAAGATCGTGTGCTTTGTCAGAATCCCATCCTTCGATCACAAGACTCAGTCCGATCATTACAAGAAATGATAGCGCCAGCATTTTAAGCGTCGGATGTTTTTGGATAAAAGAAGAAATCTTTGGACTAAACAGGAACATGATAAACATTGCGATTACTACTGCAGCTATCATGATCTCCACATGCTGCGCGGTACCGCCTGCTGTGATGATACTGTCAAATGAGAATACTGCATCGATCACTACGATCTGCACCATCGCCTTTCCAAGGCTGAGTGGTTTTTGTCCATACGTAGCTGCATTAGGATCTTCTCCTTCCAGTTTATGATGGATCTCACGAACAGATTTATAAATAAGAAAAATACCACCAGCAAGCATGACAAGACTGGCGAGGTCAAAACCTTTGCCTCCAATGCTGAAAACAGATTTCCCTTTTTGCGATAGCAACCAGCCAAGACCCATCAATAATAAGCTACGGACAATGATACCGGTGATCATCCAGAAACGGCGGGCCTTGTTTCTGTCTTTTTCTGGCAAACGATTCATGATAATACTAACGAAGATCACGTTGTCGATGCCCAATACAATTTCCAATACTACCAGGACAAAAAAACTGATAAGGCTTTCTGAAGTAAATAACTCTTGCATATATCGGTTAAAAATTATTAGTGTTTGTGGTTGTAATTATGTCTAATGGTTTAAAAGTTTAATGTTGTGTAAAAGAGAGATCGGCATTTGTAAAAATGTTCCTTTACACTATGTTCAACAATTTTTAAACCATTAAACGATCTTATCAAAGTTGTTTGCAAATTTTCCTGACTATTCCCGGCCCTTCATAAATAAATCCTGTCCACACCTGCACCAGTATGGCGCCTGCTGTTAATTTTTCTTTGGCATCTTCGCTGGTAAAAATTCCTCCGGATGCAATAACCGGAAGTTGTCCATTTGTTTTCTCACTGATATACCTTACAATTTCCGTGCTTCTTTCCCGTAATGGCTTTCCGCTGAGTCCGCCGGCACCAATACTGGTGAGTTGTGAGTGGTGAGTGGTGAGTTGCGAGCGGTTTATGGTAGTGTTTGTTGCTACGAGTCCGTCCAGTTTTATCTCCATTGATAAATCAATCACATCATCGATCTGTTCTTTGGTAAGGTCGGGTGCTATTTTTAAAAAAATAGGTTTCGCAGTTGCTTTTGCATTGTTGATCATTTGCAAATGCATTAATATTTTGCGCAGCGATTCTTTTTCCTGCAACTCTCTTAAGCCCGGCGTGTTTGGTGAACTCACGTTCACTACAAAGTAATCAACATAGGGATGCAGTTCTTTGAAACAGATCTCATAATCCTTCCACGCATCTTCATTTGGAGTTATTTTATTCTTACCAATATTTCCCCCAATAATCAGTTGGCAGTTGGCAGTCGGCGGTTGGCAGTCTCGCCACTTTTTTAGTCTTTCTCCAATTACTTTAACTCCGTCATTATTAAATCCCATTCGATTGATCAGCGCGCTGTCTTTTGGTAATCGGAAAAGTCTTGGTTTATCATTGCCAGCCTGGGGAAGGGGAGTAACGGTACCGATTTCTACAAACCCAAATCCTAACGCTTCAAGCCCCCTTAGGTATTTCGCATTTTTATCAAACCCGGCGCCCAGGCCAACAGGATTTTTCAAAGACAGTTCTCCCAGTGACCATTGACTATCGCCTGTTGACTTACCCTGAAAGGCAACGGCTATCAATTTCCGGGTAATTCCGATGCTGCAAAGCAGCCGTAAACAGTTCATGGAGAAGTAATGGGTCCATTCCGGGGGAAATATAAAGAGTATGCGCCTGACCAGGTTATACATAATGGGCGCGAAGATACTTCAACTTTAAGGATAGGTTTGGTTAGTCAATAGCCTGTTAGTAAATTTGACCTAGAAAGTTGCATAAACAACCAAACTGCCACCCGATTGTTATATTAATGTGTGAAAGAAAGGAGTGGTCAGCAGTTAAAATACATCTAAAAATTATTCTCATGCAGGAAGCGTATATCGTTGCGGGATACAGAACCGCTGTTGGTAAATCCAAACGTGGCAGTCTTCGTTTTTTTCGGCCAGATGACCTGGCTGTTGAAGTCATCAAAGGGTTGATGGCATCGGTGCCTCAACTGGAGGCAAAGCGAGTAGATGATGTGATTGTTGGTAATGCGGTACCGGAAGCAGAACAGGGACTGCAGGTAGGAAGGATCATTGCAGCAAGAGCGTTGGGATTTGATATACCGGGTATGACGGTTAATCGTTACTGCGCTTCTGGTCTGGAAACAATTGCTATTGCGACTGCCAAGATAAGAATGGGAATGGCTGATTGTATTGTAGCAGGTGGTACAGAAAGTATGAGTATGGTGCCAACGGCAGGATGGAAGCCAGTACCTGCTTATTCTATTGCTAAAGAAGAACCGGATTATTATTTAAGCATGGGTCTTACTGCTGAAGCGGTAGCAAAAGAATTTAAAGTGAGTCGCGAAGATCAGGATGCATTTTCTTATAAGTCACATCAGAAAGCGATCAATGCGATCAAGAGCGGATTTTTCAAAAGCGGTATTCTTCCAATTACTGTCAATGAAATTTATTTAGATAGCAAAGGCAAAAAACAAAAAAGAAGTTCAGTCGTAGATACCGATGAAGGTCCTCGTGCAGATACTTCCATTGAAGTATTAGCAAAATTAAAACCTGCGTTTGCAGCCGGTGGTTGTGTGACAGCGGGTAATTCATCTCAGACATCCGATGGATCTGCTTTTGTGATTGTGATGAGTGAAAGAATGGTGAAAGAATTGGGAGTAAAACCAATTGGTCGTCTTGTTGCCTGCGCTTCGGCAGGTGTGCATCCGCGTATTATGGGTATTGGTCCTGTAGCTGCTATTCCAAAAGTATTGAAGCAGGCTAATATGAAACAGAATGATATTGATCTGATTGAATTGAATGAAGCATTTGCTTCGCAATCACTCGCAGTGATCCGCGAATTAGGATTGGATCCTGAAAAAGTAAATATCAATGGCGGTGCTATTGCATTAGGACATCCGCTCGGATGTACCGGTGCCAAACTCACTATACAAGTGTTGAACGATATGAAACGTCTCAACAAAAAATATGGAATGGTAACGGCTTGTGTAGGTGGGGGG
>JBDTPD010000412.1:0-4591 GCA_039932855.1 Chitinophagaceae bacterium
TTCTTAAGTGAATCTGTTAATATGGCGTTAATGCAAATGGCTACATCTGATTTTGGTAAGCGTGTTCTTGCAGATGACATATCAGCCCGCAGGTAATCGATATTGGTAAACTCAGGATGATTTTTTTGAGCGATCACCAGGTTTTTATAAGAAATATCAACAGCAGTTACTTTCTTAAACGCCGGAGCCAGCACTGGTAGCCACTTTCCGACGGCACAGCCAATGTCAATCACTGTTTTAGAAGGTGCAGCAACTGATTTTATTACCGATCGAATGATCGACTTCTTATCGTTGTGCAACACATCGAAGATCTCTTCATTATAATCAGGCGCTATTTTTTCCCAGTATTTCCGGTCCATATTTCAACTAGTTTTCCACAAAACAAAACTTGGTGTGCTTTATGCATTATGTACTGAAAGATATTTAAAAATACGCTTATAATCCGGGTATTATGATGCTATAGCCCATCCGGCGATATTCCAACTGCATCAACTATTTACCCGTGGAAACAATCAAAAGCCCTTCTGCTTCGGCAGGGGGCTTTATTGTTATATCACATAAATGTAAATCCTTATATTTTTTTGCACATCCTCTTAATTTGGTCTGCTTTCTGCTATAATCATCATTGCCTGCACCAATCAACATTCCTACCTACGGGTTGACAACCGTTTCCGGTTGATCAAATTTATTCATTATTAAAACTGTAGCAATATGAAACATCTCTTCAGGATATGCCTCGGCGTAGGTATGTCTTTATTATTGTTTGCACTCGTCTGGTCATGCAAAAAAGAAGGTAGTTCCAAAAGCGAAAATATACCACCGGGTCAACAACGATTAAAAATTTTCTTAAGCGACAATCCAGTTAATTATGATGCAGTGTATGTAGATATTCAACAGGTAGTGGTGCAGGTAATACCAGACAGTTGCCGCGGAAGGGGAGATCGCAATCACAATGATTGCTACGATGATGATGAATATGATTGCTCAGTATGGGATACATTAACGATCCGTCCCGGTGTTTATAATCTGCTTGATCTCTCTAATGGTACAGATACCTTACTCGCAAACGGTCTAACGCTTAACGGCCGCATCAATAAAATAAAATTAGTATTAGGCGAACATAATTCTGTTAGCATCGATAGTGTTTCTTATCCATTAACATTATGGGGTAATCAACATACTGTTATTATCAATGTACGTGGTGGTGATATTGAAGAGATCAATCCATCCGATCTGCAACTCTGGCTCGACTTTGATGCTGGTGGTTCCATTGTAAGAGTCAGCAATAATCATTTTGTATTGAAACCAAGGATCAGAATTTGGTTACCGGCTCAAACCTCAGCCATTGAAGGCAAAGTATTGCCAACCCCATCAGAAGCGGTTGTATCAGCTGTTGCTGATGGCGATACGTTGATTGCCATACCAGATCATCATAACGGTAGGTTTAAAATAAGAGGTCTGCATGGTTCTACTGCGGATGTATTTGTCAATGCAACCGCCGGGAACTATCGCGACACAACAATTACGGGTGTGCAACTCGATCGTGGACATACCACGAACGTAGGAACGATACAGTTGCATCTATGATTTAACCCGTGAAAAATGCCAGAAGCTCCGTTGCGAAAGCAATGGAGCTTTTTTTATTAATATAAAATAAAAAATAAGGAACCTGCCTGCGGTAGGCAGGTAAGAAATTAGAAAGTGGGATGATCGCTATTGTCGACCATCTTTTGTTTACGCCATGGTGTAAAATCTATTTTAACATTTAGTCTTTGTACTAATTATTCCAATTTCTATTATTTTCGCAGTCACGAATTAAACCAAACACTGCTAACTAATGAAAATTCAGCAAATGAACCTCGCTGTGGTAAAACATTCTTTTATCATTTCCATCCTCATTATTTCTTTCTCAAGTTGTCTCGGTCCCAAAAAAATAAACAAGTGGACAGAAAAGAAATACGCCGGACGCGTCAATGAACCGGTAAGAAAGAAAAGTGATTTTATTACGATTACATCTGCCCTGGCACCAATGGGCGAGCAAGCTTGTAATACCGAAAAGAAAACATCACATTTATTACCGCTATTATTTTACTGGCAATGGGATTATAAGAATACCTGTACGCTCAACCCAAAGATTCCGGTCAATAATTTCACCTCAACTGTCTTATCCTATTCAAACAGTAAGCTGAAACAGAAATTAAATGGTCAAACTATTCAGTTATCCATCGATCAGATCCCAAATGCTTATGCTATCGATGACAAAGGGCATCTGATCTGGCTCATTTATGCATTCGGATGGGATCTGATCACTGTACAGCCGGAAGCAAGTAACCTCGTCGTTTCTTATAAGGTGCTTGATACTAATGGCGCAGAGACAAAGAAAGGCACTATCAGAATCGCTGACAGCAACAAAACATTTGCATTGAAAGAATTTCAATCATTGAAAAAGAAAACATGGAAGTATCTTGATCAGTATGATGCTTCGATCACAACAATGAGTAAACAATTTGTTGATCAGTTGCTGACTCAACTATAGTCTAAATTGAATTAGTTTTTTTACTACATAGGCGCACATAGGAATTCCTATGTGCGCCTATGTATCTATGATCCTATGTGGTAAAAAAGCTAATTGAAAGATGACTAATTTATTCCTTCAAGATCAGCCCTCAATGGCAAATACTGTGAAAGCAGTTTATCGAAATCTTGCTTTTCAGATGTACGGATCGCCCGGAGTGGAATTACAACCGCCTGTATAGGGCTAATGAAGAGATAACAACAATTATTGACAACTATTCTTTTCTGAAAAGCAGACCAATTGTATTTCACTTCTGATATAAGGGTCTTTCCAAACAGACCCTGTTCATTTATTGTCAGCGTAGTTTGTGAAAGAATATTTCCTGCATTAGGGCCATTCAATAATCTTCGTGCACGTCTGTCAAAAATTGATCTTGTTCTGAATTTTATGACCAGGAGCAATCCGATCATTCCACATCCACCAATAATCCACGAAGATGTGCTCATAGCATTATTGTCGATTAAATACAGGCACGCAACAGTGAAGATGATATAGACAGCAAGATTAACAATATAGTATCGCAGCCGTTGTTGTTTCCTGTCCGGAGATTGCCAGGTAACATAATAGTTGTAATCAAGGAATTCCTGTTCCGTTATTTTGTATTCCAGGATCAGCATGCCATTGAATTAAGATTATTTTCCTTTCTTCTTCGGCGCTGCTTTCTTCGGAGCACTTTTCTTAGCCGGAGTTTTTGCCGCCGCTTTTTTAGCTGCCACTTTTTTATCTTTTTTACCAAATGCATTTGGCACCTGCGCAATGATCCAGTTCTTCACTTCATCCAATGGAACAACTTTCAGATCATCAGCCGTGTATTTTGTTTCATCTGCTTTCTTTGGTACGCGGAGTATCTTTTTACCAAATTTCAATACAGGACCCCAACGCGCATTTTCAACAGATATTTTATCCCCTGGCCAATGTTGTATGAAACGATTTTCTTCTTTCTTCACCTTTGCAGAAATCAATTCATCAATATCTGCTTGTGGTAAATTATCAAAGTCATAGCGTCTTGGGACATTAATGAACATTCCTTCCCATTTCAAATAGGGACCAAATCGTCCCTTTCCTTTTGTAACAGGCTTGCCATCATATAATGCAATAGGTGCATCAGCCTGTTGTTTTTCTTTGATCAGCTCAATTGCTCTGTCCATATCCATTTCCAACGGATCTTCACCCTTCGGAATAGAAATGAATTGTTCACCAAATTTTACATATGGACCAAAACGTCCTGTGTTCACATATACTTCCACACCTTCATATTCACCAAGCGTCAATGGTAATTTGAAAAGATCCAGTGCTTCTTCCAGCGTGATGGTCTCAATGCTTTGCCCGGGCTTTAATGCTGCGAAATATGGTTTGTCTTCTTCACTGGCTTCACCGATCTGCAACATTGGGCCATATCTTCCGATACGTGCCACAATTCTTTTACCACTCATCGGATCAATACCTAATTCACGTTCACCTTTTGCACGCTCCGCCGTTTCAATTGTTTTTTCTACATCTTTTTTAAATGGACTATAAAAATCTTCGAGCATTTTGCTCCATTTCATTTTGCCTTCTGCCACTTCATCAAATTCTTCTTCGATGCGTGCCGTAAAGCTATAATCCATGATATCGTCGAAATACTGCTTTAAGAAATCAGTTACTACTAATCCAAGATCGGTAGGGAAGAGCTTTGATTTTTCAGCGCCTGTCGTTTCCTGTTCGGTTTCCATCTTCAGCTTATCTTCTCTCAATACAAATACACGGAAGTCGCGACGCACACCGTCCTTATCACGTTTTTCTACGTAGCCTCTTTTTAATATAGTAGAAATGGTAGGTGCATAGGTAGAAGGACGGCCGATACCTAATTCTTCCAGTTTCTTAACCAGCGATGCCTCAGTATATCTCGGAAGAGGACGACTAAATCGTTCTGTCCCTTTCATTTCCCGCAAAGGCAGTTCCTGGCCAACTACCAAAGGAGGTAACATGCCCTCCTGTGTTTCATCTTCATTCGCATCATCATCATCATCACGGTCC
>JBDTPD010000413.1:0-4587 GCA_039932855.1 Chitinophagaceae bacterium
GGAACAGAACATCTTCATGGTGGTAATGTTGGTTTTGATAAACGTGTGTGGACGCTCGAATCCGTTACAGATTCAGTGCTTGTATTGAAGTATGAGAGTCCTGATGGTGAAGAAGGATATCCCGGTAATCTTGATGTGACATTACGGTTTGAACTAACTGACGATAACGAACTGATTCACGAGTACGCTGCCTTTACAGATATGCCAACCCCGGTGAACCTGACCCATCATAGCTATTTCAATTTAACTAATGGAGACGGAACGATTGGTGATACGATTGTAAAAATAAATGCATCGTATACATTGGCACAGGATGATACGTCTACCGTGACCGGAGAATTATTGCCCGTGGATAATACGCGGTTTGATTTCAGAAACCCTAAACGAATCGATACAAACTGGAATCCTGAAACAGGCTATGATCAGAGTTTTGTTGTAGATAAAAAAGAAAATAGGGCTGATGCAGAAGCCTGGTCAGAAAAATCAGGGATCAAACTACAGCTGTTTACAAGCGAACCGATCGTACACCTTTATACGGCTAAATATCTTTCTCCAATGAAAGGTAAAGATGGAAAATCCTATGGACCTTTCTCTGGATTTTGTTTAGAAACGCAGATACATCCGAATGCAATTAATATTCCTGGATTCCCCGATACCATCCTACGACCAGGACAAGAGTACAAGCACAAAACGATTTATAAGATCCTGATTGAAAAATAATCTATGAGAAATTATGAATTAAGAATTATGAGTTATGAATTATAAGGAAACGCATTCATAACTCATAATTCATAATTCATAATTTTTATTGTTTAAAATATTCCAACTCTTCTTTAAAATTCAGGAAAGAATATTTCTCTTGTAAAGCTTTTGTCTTTTCTAAATGAGATAGCAGGAACTGCTGGTGTGCATTTGTGTCAGGTTGGAAAGCTTTATGTTTTCTTGCAATTATTATTTTTTTAATCTCCTGCATCAATTCCTGTGATGCTTCATCGATACAGGACAATGCAAATTTTTCCAGGACAAATTCAGTGGCCATATAATTCGGATGCACCAGATCGATATCATAAAAACGATAATCACGCAATACATCAATCACTAATTCATACGCAGGAAAATAATGAAGCCGGTCAAACTTATTCACCATATGATGAACTGACTCAATCAATCGCGCCTTACTGCGATTATTCTCCACTACCCCATCGCGGATATGACGCACAGGACTTACTGTAAAAATGATATTGAGCTTTGGATTGAATTGTAATAAACGATGATAACAATTATCCAGCATGGAAACGATTTCATCAATGCTAAGCAAATGTTTGTTGAACCATTGAGCGGGAGCACGATGGCAGTTGGCGACAGCGGTGACGCCCGATCCGGCCCCCTCTGTCCCGATCTCTATCGGGACTCCCCCCAAGGGGGAGACTTTCAAAGATTCTAATACGTTGGTTAATCGATATGAGAAAGAAGATCCTAAAGTAATGATTATCCAATCTGCATTTTTTAAATAGTCGTGAGCTTGCTGTTGTGATTGATTGACAATATTGATCGCTTCTTTTGGATTTATATTGGAGAATCTTGAATGATGCTGCCAACTGTTCCAGATTTCATTTAACTGAAAGAGATCGCCTTCACTGTATTTTTTATTCTCAATATATGAGATAAGACTGTTACAGACGCTGGCAGGATCAAAGAGAATTCCATTGGGATTCTGAAGAACAGAAAATTTTAAATCCTGCAAGGTGTTACCAATATGTTCTGTAAAACACGAGCCGATCAACAGTATCTTATCACGATAAGTAACAGGTTGAGGTATTTTTTTTATATCAACGTTTACCATGAAATCCATAAGGAAAATAAAAATTCAAAAGTTAAAGCCGATAGCTATCGGGCCAAAATGCTTAGATAAATATCCGGTCGGCCAATTGAAGACTGTGTTGTAAGGCAGTTGTATTCAGTGGAGGCAATATTCCCTGTTGATTAAAATAATCAATCATCAATTCAGTATTCATATTTCCTACCAGTTCATCATCGGCCATCGGGCAACCGCCAATGCCTTTGAGTGCGCCATCAAATCGTTTGCAGCCTGCTCTTACAGCAGCATCCAGTTTTTCCTCCCAGTTATCAGGAGTAGAATGTAAATGCACGCCAATTTCTGTACCCGGAAGTGATTCTACTAAATAACGTGTCATATCATAGACCTGTCCCGAAGTAGCCACACCCACGGTATCAGCCAGCGACACGATGCTGATATCCATTTCCACCATTTTATTTACCCATTCAAAAACGATCTCTTCAGAATAAGGATCATCATACGGATTACCAAATCCCATCGAGATGTAGATGACGAGTTGTTTGCTTGTTTTAATACAAAGATTTTGTATCTCCTCTACCCTTTCCAATGATCCGGCAATCGATGAATTAGTATTTCGCTGCTGAAAGGTTTCTGAAACAGAGAAAGGAAAACCGAGATAAGTGATCTCCTCAAATACACTTGCTTCTTCAGCTCCTCTTGTATTGGCAACAATAGCTAATAACTTTGTATTGGTCTCTCCCATCTTCAACCCTTTCAGTACGTCGACTGTATCAGCCATTTGCGGAATAGCTTTTGGCGAAACAAAACTGCCAAAGTCGATCGTATCATACCCGACCTGTAGTAATGAATTGATGTATTCAATTTTTTGTTGAGTCGGAATAAAAGGCTTCCAACCCTGCATCGCATCGCGGGGGCATTCAATCAATTTCACAAAAGAATTACTATTCATGATGCAAAAATAAACACTGATTACGGGATTTTAAGGATTTCGCTGAAACGAGGATTAGGGGGAGCTGTTTTAAGATTCCCCCGCGAAATCCTTTTTTAATCCTGAAATCCGCGCTTAATACTTCATTGATTCGGCCATATCCTTTCTTCGCTTGATATTTTCATGTAATTGGTTAAAGAAACGGGCTCGTTCTTTCTCACCGGTTGAACTGATCTGCAAAGAACGCTGCATCGCATTCCTGATAGATTTATAGATATGCTCGCAGAATTCAGCATCTCTTGTTCCCATATAGTTAATGACACTATGATTTATATAAGCGATCCGGAACTCTCCTGCATCGATCAGAATTGTATTATCGCCCAGGAATACTTCATTGTTGTAAAGCTTATAATTACCACCGGCATAATTATCATTCAGAAACAATGGATATTTCTTACCCGCTGCCGCTTGTTTCTCTACATGATCAATCAATTCTGATACGCAATCATAAATGCGTAACAGATCCTGTTTGTTCTCAAAGGCGCGACTGTCACGGTAATAATCGATCTGCTGTAAAGTAGTGTTGATGCCTTCAAGGTTCCAAAGTTCAGTGGAAGAAACACGGCTATACTCCTCGGCGATTCTTTTTCCTGTTGTCTGCAATGACTCAGGGATCTTTGAGACAGAAAATTTTTCTGAACTCAATGAAGGATAACTCAGGATCGTTCGCATGAAAAAGAAAAATTTGAACGCAGCGAGTTCTGGTATCTGGAAATGATGAAAAAGCGGGATATCCTTATTGATAAAATAAAATTCTGCCTCGGGAAATGACCTGATCATTTCTATATCAGCCAGCATTTTTTTCAGATACAATTCAAAATGAAAATTATCTGCACTAACGAGTTTGCCTGCAAAAATGTAATTATCTGTATCAAGATGGAATATACTGTCGAGTGAAATATTGAAATGCACACATAATTTCTGAACCTCTTCAAAAGTTAATGGCTTTTCACCCCGCATTCTTCTATACACGCTATCGTTGCTGATCTTTAACTGTTCAGCTATTTCATCCACAATCGACATATGATGTGGTATAATGCTTCTGATGTGATTAAAGAATACCTGTTGAACTCCAGTAGGGGTAGTCATGTAAGGTTTGGTTTTGGTAAAAATTGCAACCGCATCAACCGGTTTTAGGGAAAAGCACTTAAAGACCTAAAAATTACCGCATTTTTTGCAAAAACCAATTTCCCGGTTGACAGGCTGGGCCTGTAAGAGTATTTCGCAGACCAGACCGATTCGACGTGGTTGCCGGTCAATTAGGAACAGCGTAGCGGGGCGAGTAGGTTTGGAATCAGGTATCAATTACAACAGCTAACAGTCAAACGCCCAGGCCATGCCGAAAACCTGTAAACGAGTAGGCCAAACCTTAAATATTACACAATGAACCAAACTCCACTGCCATTCTCACGCATCATGTATGTGATCATATGCTGCGTATTATTAGCCTCTTGTTATCCCGGAACTGTTTTACCCGATCCCTATACCGTATCGGAGGACCGGCAAAAAGAGAATATCTATTATGTGCCCAGTGCACCCAATACGCCGCTGGCAAACAAGAAGAATGATGTTGATTTCAATATCATGCATTCTTCGGGTACAAGATTCTCAGGGTTTGAAATGCAGGCTGCTTACTTACCTACAGATCATATCGGGATTATTGCTGGTTATACTACTGCAAAAAATAATGGCGGCACACCCGATTATATGACTCATAATAGTTTTGAATTGGGTGCTGGCTATATCAGGAATTTACACAAGGGCTGGCGTTTTGAAACCT
>JBDTPD010000414.1:0-4586 GCA_039932855.1 Chitinophagaceae bacterium
ATAACTCGGGAAAATATAGAAGCCAAGAATGAGGTACAAGGCAAGACTCACCGCAGAACGGAGCCACATATTAGCAGGTTGTTCCTGTTTTTGGTACTTAGGTGGGTAAACAACGGCCGTTTGGGTGGGCGCGACCGGTTCTCCACTATTGAATTCATAAGATGAGGGTGGCTGATGCTCCATTCGTCCAAAATTAGCTAAAATATGGCTGAAGTTTTAATAGTAATTCTTCTGGCATTGTTACGCGTTTCATGGTCTTCTTTTCCATAAAATACAGGATTACGTTGCCCGAAGCCAGCAGCTCTTTCTTTTCATTATATACTTCCTGGAAGAATTCTATTTTATGATGAGCAGGTAGCTCTTTCAGAATTACTTTAACCGTCAACAGATCGTCATATAGTGCTGGTCGCAGATACCGGCACTGCACTTCGATCACAGGCATGATCACACCGGTCGTTTCCATATCAGCATAGGTAAGCCCCAGCTGACGGATCGATTCTGCTCTCGCTACCTCAAAGTATTCAAAGTAACGGCTATGGTATACGACACCCATCTGGTCGGTCTCCGAATAACGGACACGCACCTGTATTTCATTGGAAAACATGTATGGAATAATTTATTACTTGCTGATCAACCTGTCAAGACTCACTTTACCCGGACCTGCAAACAACAAGGTGATAAAGCAACCGAGGAAAAGTGAGGCAGGTTCACCAACACCAAATGAATCTCCTTTGTGAACAAGAAATAACGCAACGGACATATTAATGATCAATGGAATGCAGGCCAGTCTTGTCATCAGACCCATTACGATAAATGCACCACAAAAGAGTTCGGCAAAAATTGATAATGCAAGAGACGCATTGTGACCAATATGAAATGGATCAACCATTTTTGCTGCCATACCAGTAAAATGCATCAACTTCTGATATCCATGATGAATGATCAATATGCCAGAAGTAAGACGAAGTACAAGAAGAGCAAATCCGATACCATTGTCAGTATACCTGCTACTGAAGAGTTTTTTCATAAATATGTGTGGTTTTGACTTTGCAATGTTAAGAAAAAAAAGCTATTAGCTATTAGCCATTAGCATTGCCAGTCTGTTATTGGAAAAATACAATTATACAAGTAATAGATATTTCAAATTAAATAGCGACGAAGCTAATAGCTAATGGCTAAAACCTAGAACTTTTCTCCATTTACCAGAATAAAATGTTAAACAATCATAGATATCACACTTATCCACACCTGTTTGGAACGATGTTTGGCTAAGCTTGAAATAAATTGAATATTCGCAGCGTTTAATCCATCAACGGTTTAAAGGACATCCTTCATGAAGAAATTATTTTTACTGGCTATTATCGCCGGAGCTCACACAGTTGTTCATTCTCAGCAAACAGCTTACTATTCCGATCCTGCTATAAAATTTAAAGAAGCCAAAGAGTATTTTCAAAAAGAACAATACAGTTTAGCTTATCCCCTATTGAAAGAATTGCGGCAGGATGTCAGGGAAACTGATATGGCAAATCATACAGTGACTGTACAAGAGATCAACTATTACACCATTGTATGCGCATTGAAACAGGATGAAAGTCGCGCCGAGACAGATGCTATTGATTATGTCGATCTCGAAAAGAACAATGCGCGTGTACAAATGATGAACTATCACCTGGCAGAATATTACTTCCGTCGCCAGGATTTTCATAAAGCCATCGATCATTACGAGCAAGCCAATATTGCTAACCTCAGCAATAAAGAAATAGCAACCATGAAATTTCACCAGGGCTATTCTTATTTCACCATGCAGCAATTTGCAAAGGCAAAACCATTGTTCAATACCATTCGCACCATGAAAGACGATCCGAATTACCTGGATGCGAATTACTATTATGGTTTCTTGTCTTTCCGTGACAAACAATATAACGAAGCGCTGCAGAGTTTTACTATTGTAGAAAATGAAAAGGATTACGCTACTGTCGTTCCTTATTATATAGCGCAGATCTATTACATACAGGGTAAAAAAGAAGAAGCACTTTCCTATGCAGAAAATAAGATCAAAACAGGGAAGTCTCAATACTATGATCTCGAAATGAAACAAATGGTCGGGCATGCTTATTTCGAAAGAAAAGAGTATGCTAAAGCATTGCCTTATCTCGAAGATTATGTAAACCGTTCTACTAAAGTTCGTCGCGAGGACCTGTATGAACTTTCATATTGTTACTACCAGGCAAAACAATTGACAAAAGCGATCGAAGGTTTCAAACAATTGAGCGGTAAAGAAGATTCGCTAAGTCAGAATGCCATGTATATGCTTGGTGATTCTTACCTGAAGACCGGACAAAAAAGCAATGCACGTAATGCGTTTCTTTTCTGCTCCTCTAATAGCAGCGATAAAAAACAACAGGAAATATCTAAGTTTCAATATTCAAAACTTTCATACGAACTCGGTTACCAGGATGAAGCGTTGAATGGATTGAGAAACTTCCTCAATGATTATCCTAACTCCATTTACAGCAACGAAGCAAAAGATCTGCTCGTCGCTGTATTGACAAATACAAATAATTACCGTGAAGCACTTTCGTTGCTGGATAAAATGAATAATCCAACACCAAATGCCAAGAGATTATACCCGCGTATTCTCTATGGACGTGCAACAGAGCTGGTGAATGATGGCAGACTGGCTGATGCAGATGCATTATTAGATAAAGCGCTGAAAGATCCAAATAACGGGTCTGTATTGCCATTGCTTAATTTCTGGAAAGGAGAAGTTGCCTATCGCAGTAATCGTCTCGATGATGCAATTAAATATTATAACGCCTATAATACAGGTGGTTCGCCTACCAGCGGTGAAGCCAATCCAGTTAATGGTCGTTATAATCTCGGCTATTCTTATTTACGTAAAGAGAATTATACGGTTGCCCTTACTTTCTTTGAGCCATTATCGCGCAATGCTGGTCTTGCTTCAGATGCATTAACGCAGGATGCTTATATCCGCACGGCTGATTGCTATTATATGGAACGCAGTTATGCCAAGGCAAAAACGATGTACGATAATGTGATCAGGTTTTCATGGCCATCCGAAGATTATGCTACTTTTCAAAGTGCCATGATCGCTGGTATTAAAAGTTCAAGAGATAAGATCACCGCGCTTAGCAATGTAATCAGGAAATTCCCGACCTCATCATTAGTAGCTGATGCTAATATGGAAATCGCTAAGACATATATGTCTGATGAGAAGTATAGTGAAGCAATTCCATATCTTACTAATGTGATCAAGGCTACTGGTAATGAAAGCCTCAAGCCCGAAGCATTATTGAAACTGGGTGTAGCTTATTATAATATGAATAATAATGCCGGCGCTCTTAATCAATATAAAACATTGGTTGCCCAATATCCAAATTCACAAGAAGCAGCTGATGCATTGGACAATGTGAAAACGATCTATGTGGAAGATGGCAAGCCTGATGAATATGCTTCATTCATGCGTCAGGCTGGCCGCCCCATCAGTGTAAGTGCAGAAGATTCATTAACGTATGCAGCTGCAGAGGGACAATATACCAATGGCAATACAACAGCAGCGCTTACTTCATTTAATAATTACCTGCAGAAATTCCCTGACGGTTCTTATTCTATCGATGCTAATTTTTATCGTGGTGAAATATCCAATACAAAGAAAGATTGGCCAAATGCATTATCAGGCTATGAAGCTGTAGCAGCTGATGCACCTAACAAATATGCAGAACGTGCGATCTTAGCCGCAGCACGTATTTATTTCTTTGAATTGAAAGATTACAATAAGTCAGAGAAATATTATACGCAACTTGCTCAGGTTACATCAAACCAGGAAAACAAACTGGAAGCACAGCGTGGTTTATTGCGTAGTCAATATCAATTGCAAAAATGGACAGATGCTGTTGCTAATGCAAAAGAATTAGCTGACGCCAAAGGAAGCAGCAGTGATGATAAAGCGCTGGCGAATATGGCTATCGCAAAATCTTACGAGGTTAACAAACAATACGATCTGGCCTTAGCTAATTTCAAAACAGTCGTACAATTAAATAAGGCAGCATTGGCCGCCGAAGCAAGGTACGAGATCGCGAGTTGCTGGTTTTTCCTGAATAAATTCAGCGACGCAGAAAAAGCAGCTTTTGAAACAATTAATAAATCAGGATCGTATGATTATTGGGTAACAAAATCATATATCCTGCTCGGTGATATTTATTTCAAACAAAAAGATTATTTCAATGCCAAGGCTACTTATCAAAGTATCGTGGATAATAGTCTTGACCAGGTATTGAAAACCGAGGCACAAACAAAACTTACACAAGTAGAAAACGAAGAAACAAAGAGCAGCAAGATCGGAGGATGATAATTTATCTGTAAATGCATTTATATATCAAATGATATGATGAAAAATCGAATAGCTAGTGTTTTTTTAACAACAACAGCCATTTTATTGGTTACAGCCAGCCAGGCACAGCGGGATACAACCAATAAGAAAAAGGATATTGAAATAACTTCTTCTTTCAAGCCTATATTAAAAGGGGCTGCAAAGATCAATTTCAATGCAACACCTCCGTCTGGTG
>JBDTPD010000415.1:0-4580 GCA_039932855.1 Chitinophagaceae bacterium
GTCCATTTCTTTTTTTTGTTTCAACGCAATTTGCACGGTTGTAAAAAACTGTTGCCATCTTGGTTTATAAAAATCAGTGAGCAACCCGCTCCATTGACGACAGGCATATTCATGCAATGGACTATTGATATCGCCCCAAAGTGTGAGGAGGTTCTTTGCATTTTTTTCGTAAAGACCTTTTTCGGCTGGAGTAGTTTCCCAACTCCTAGCATCGGCAATCCAGGGACCCAGTAAAAAATCTTTCCGCGTAGCCAATAATTTATCCATATCATCGATCAACTGAATAAATTGTTTGCTATACCTGGTAAAAGCAAGTGCATCTTTTGCATACCAGGCAGCAACAAATTTTCTTTGCAAAGGCAATGCATAGTTTGCTAACACCTGCCTGGTCAGATCAAGCAGATCAAATTGAAAGCCATCACTGTTCTGACAAGCCGGTATGGCTTTTACCAGTTCATCCCAGGCTGGTAACAGATCAATTGCATTATAATTCAGGATGGTTTTTGTCCAGCGGGTCATTGAATCGAATGTTGGTCTTGCCTGTATAATAGATTCCGATCCATCCCGGAGATATTTATCAGGTGGTACCGTATAAACAGTTTTCCGTAAAGTATTCCAGGCATTTACGGCATGTTCATTTTCTGTTCCATAACGATTGCGCAAATATTGCGGTAGCCATTTATCCAGGTCAATTACCTCATCCTGCCAGGTGTTACCGGTCATTAGTTCATACAGCACAGGATTTTGCTCAATGGCTTCCATTGTTAATCCTATCCCTTTCATCTGGCCGCTTTTCGGATCATGCAATGCTTCTGCAGGAGCTTTGGCAACGACGTCCATTCTTCCAAACAGGTTTGTATTACCGCCAAAGTTGTTTAGCATGTTCCATATCCATGGTTTTCCATAAAAAGCATTGGTACGTTTCCAAACGGGTTCTATCTCGGTGGCGAGGTCAAGAATGATCATTTTATTATCAGGCACTGCTTTTAACAATGCTTCTGCTTGTGGTTCTTTCCAGAATTTGCGGTCATTGAAAAACAACCAACCCTGCATTACCCAAACAGCCGCTGTATCGGCCTGGTGCATGGCATCATAGACACCAGCACTTAAGCTGGATAAAAACGCCGGTTCATCCGAAGGAGGTTGATTTTCATTAAATGTATCTGAGGAATATAAATGGTCCGTGCCTAGTAATTCTGTTTGTTTTTGTAAAAAACGTTTACCCACTTCTGCAAAAAGCGGATCCGATGGATCAAGAATGTATGTATCAGCAAAACCACTTTTCCAATTGACGGCTTTTAGTTTCGCTTGTGGAAATTTTTCTTTGAATGCCGCGGGCACATGGCCGGCAAAGGCGGGAAGAACAGGTTTGATTCCTAATTCACGTTCACGCTGTACGATCTTCTTTTGTAATTCGAAATGACTTTTCATCCATGTAATGGGCAATGGTCCGTCCCAACCATCAAGGTTACCCATCCAGAACCAGGCGAAATAAGATGGGCCACAAAAGAATGTTTTTAGTTCATCATCACTAAATCCCATTTCTTTATAAACAAGGTACCAGGTATATTCTTCGCCGGTTATAGCCAATGGCATATTGATACCATGCAGCGCCATCCAATCGATTTCTTTTTCCCAACGAGGCCAATCCCACCAGCTCATAGTATAATTAAATGTGCAGTAGTTGAGATAATACCTGTACTCATAAGGAGTAGACTTTCTGATCCTGGCAGCAACCACAGGTAATGATGCAGGAAGCTGAAGATTAGTACCGTTCCAGGTGATCTGGCAATGACAGTACTCAGTAAGGTAGTAGTAAAGAGCAGATGCAATAGCAACTCCATTATTACCTCTTAATACGATCTTATTATTACGGCTCTCGATCTCAAAAATATCTTTTCCATTATCTGGTGATAATGTCTCAATAATAAATTGCGAAGCTTGTACAGGAATGATCCGATGTAATAATGCTTTTGAAGCCTGCAGGTCCTGCTGGGAAAATAAACGGACACAACCAAGAAGAACTAATCCGAGAGCAAGCAGACGTTTCATAATAATGGGTTTAGATGATTTTGAAATTTTGGTCCCACTAATTATCGGGGAGAGAAATTTGCTGAACCCGAAGCTACAAACCTAAGGCTTAAGAAAATTTCTCTCCCCGATAATTAGTGAGCTCAAACTCCAAAATTTTAATACCCTGGGTTCTGCACCAGCTTACCATTAGTTGCCAATGCAGTAGTAGGTATCGGGAAAATGCGGCGATAGATATCCGTATTTGTTTTATTTAAGCCATAACTGTCCTCATATTTACCAAAACGGATCATATCATTGCGGTGCCAGCTCTCCCAGGCAAACTCACGGCATCTTTCTGTGTAAATATCAGTTAGTGTAACGCTTCCTAATGGAGCGGAAGTAGTACGCACCGCTTTTATCATGTTTACCAATGAAAGAGCAGTATGGCCCAATGTAGGCGTTCCACCTCTCAATATTGCTTCTGCTTTCATTAATAGTATATCTGAATACCTGAAAACCGGCACATCATTATTTTGGTTACGGCTGGTTGTATTGGTGTAATCAGGTAAGAATTTAATATTACGGATACCCATGTTCCAGGCAATCTCATCTTTTCCGAGATCATACGATCCGGCGCCAAGTCTTGACGTGATATTCGGATCGAGCACCAACGGATATGTATAAGTAGCACCACCATCTGCACCTGCATAAAACTGATCATATCCAACCTTGGTTGTTTTGACCATGACAGGAGTACCATCCTGCCAGTATTGTGGTCCTGTGAGCCATTGATTATTACGGATATCATTTGGATCATTGAAATAAGCATAGTATGATGCAAGTGTGGCGCGCGGACCACTTGGCTTGTTATTCACCAATCCATTACCTGTTGTTCCATTCATGACAGGATCAACATTGGTACCCGCCGTTGAACCTGAATACAAATATCTGACGCCAAGATTCCTGTTCAGATCATACCGTCCATGAAGCATATATCCGTTGGAAGTAGAGGCGTCGAACGGAATAGCAAAAATAAATTCTTTCATCGCTGGTCCATTGGTCGGATAGAACATCTGGAGATAAGAAGCACGTGGCTCCAAAGCATACTGTGTTCCTCCGCCTGCATTGATCACGCTATCGCAGGCTGCAATGCAATCGTTATAACGTTGCGTACCCGTATAGTATTCCGCATTCAGATACATTTTGGCCAATAATGAAAATGCCAGGTATCGGTTAGGCTTGC
This sequence comes from Chitinophagaceae bacterium, assembly GCA_039932855.1. GTDB lineage: Bacteria > Bacteroidota > Bacteroidia > Chitinophagales > Chitinophagaceae > JAJKIP01. The sequence continues at coordinate 3,257 of JBDTPD010000415.1, forward strand.
CATATGTAGTAGCGCCTGATGCTGTCTTTAAATAAGGAATAGATGCTTTTAGTTCACTTTCCACAAAATTGAAAACCTCTACACGTGTTGCCTTTGCTTGCAAGGTGGTGGTACCATAAGCTGTATCGAGCGGCACATTACCAAACAGGTCCATCATCATATAGTAGGTATATGCACGCATGGTCTTCATTTCCGCCAGGCTGGTATTTCTTGTATCGCCAGGGTTTGATTGGTTGACGATGTAAATGGTCTGATTGGTAGTGCCAATGATATTGGCTAAATACGACCACGCAGCAGCTACCCACGCATTATCCTTTGTCCATGTATGCCGATGCAGCTCCTGGTATTTGAATCCATCGATCCAGTCAGCGCCGTAGATCGGCAGAATGGCTTCGTCTGTCGAAAGACTTTGGATAAACCAATAGGTAGTAGCAAAATCACTGCGCAAACTGGTATAAACAGGCCCTGTTACTGAATTGAATTGCGCCTCTGTCCGCGGATATACATCTGGAGTAAGTTCCGACTTTACCGGCACATCAATCTTATGACAGGAAGAAAATACAGCAGCTACCAAAATGGCATATACTATGTTGCTGAATATTGATTTCATATTCTTGATTTTTTCTTTTTATTAAAATGATACATTGACACCCACTAATACGGTACGTGTTTTGGGATAAAAATTGTTGTAGTCGATACCAGGCGATACACCACCCTGGTTGATCTCCGGGTCAATGCCTTTATATTTTGTGATTGTAAACAGGTTATTGACCGTCGCATAAAGCCTTATGCTATTTACCGATTTGACAGGCTGTTTGAAATTATATCCCAGTGTTGCATTATCCAGCCTTATATAAGATCCGTTCTCGATATACCTTGTAGAGTAAAAAGAATTCTTGGTATCAGCGATCTTGTCATCAGCTGCACTTTCAAGTATATTATTAATAGAGGCGCCTGTCACATAAGAAAGATCGGCACGGGTAGCATCAAATATCTTGTTGCCAAAAACTCCACGGATAAAGACATTCAGATCAAAATTCTTATAGCGTAATGTATTACTCCATCCCATTAATATTTTGGGCTGAGGATCGCCTACATAAAAATAATCTGTACCAATTCCCGGCGCTGTGGTTAATGTACCATCTTTTTTATAGAATTGAGAAATGCCATTGGCATCTTTGCCTGCATATCTCAATGAAAAGAATTGACCGATTGGTTTTCCAACTTTTAATATCTGTAGTGTGCTATTTGTTTGTCCCGGTCCTTCAGGATCGGAATAACGGATAGAGTCACCGGAAGAATAAGGATTGGTCAAACTGGTTAT
>JBDTPD010000416.1:0-4570 GCA_039932855.1 Chitinophagaceae bacterium
CTGGCATCTGGTTCCTTATTGCATGGGCCGGACATAGTGTATTTATCAGGCTGGCTACAGGTTCCAAACCATTGGAACGAATGGAAAATAAACGGGTGTATAATTTATTGGAGAATATGTGCATCTCACAGGGAATGAAAATGCCTTCCATTTATATCATTGACGACGATTCGCTGAATGCGTTTGCAAGTGGTATCGATCAGCGAACCTATTCTATTACTTTATCAAAAGGCATTATTGAAAAACTGAATGATGAAGAACTTGAAGGAGTGATGGCACATGAACTCACGCACATTAAAAACAGGGATGTACGTTTATTGATCATCTCTATCATTTTTGTCGGCATCTTTTCTTTCTTAGCTGAAATGGCATTCCGTAGTATTCGTTTTATTGGTGGCGGAAGAAAAAGCAGTAGTAAAGATAGCAAAGGTGCAGGCGCGATCATCCTGATTGCAATTGTGATAACAGCTATCGCTTATCTTATTTCATTATTCCTTCGCTTTGGTATTAGTCGTAAGAGAGAATACCTGGCCGATGCTGGCGCTGCCGATATTACCAGGAAACCATATGCACTTGCATCAGCGCTTCGGAAAATATCAGGGGATCCATTGATAGAAGCTGTTGAGAGCCGCGACGTAGCACAACTTTTTATCGATAACCCTACTCCATCTGCCCATCGATCAGCATCTTGGGATAATTTATTTGCTACGCACCCGCCTATTGAAAAGAGGATAGCCTTGCTTGAACAATTTGTCTAAATAATTATAGTTTTACGAGCTTCTGCTTAATGCTCGTTCCGTCATGAGCTTTGGTAGTAAGAAAATAAATCCCAGGTTTTAGCATACTCACATTTACCCTGGTAAGCTTAGCGTTTACATACGACGTTGTAACAACCTGGCCTTGTGTATTTGTAATAATAATCGTATTGCCGATCAACTGCTTATTGTCAGAAATATCCAAGGTTGTTTCATTCCCTGCAGGATTAGGAAATATTTTCGGTGGCAGGACTGTTATTGGCTGACCTCCATCTTCTCCAGGCGGTGGTATCTCACTTGTCGTTGTTGGCGTTTTCAATGCATATGAAGTAAGTATCGCATTACGTGCACCACCTGTTTCAAAAATAGCCCTTATTCTTGCCTTTTGTCCTTCAGTAAAAAGATTGGTACATGCATCACCTGTTACATCCATATAGTTCATATACATGTCGCCATTAGGACCATTGTTGCAGGACAACCTGATACCAGAAGGGCAACCAGGTGTAGGTGAACTTTGTTTAGGAGTATCGTCAACATAATCATCACCGCAATCCGAATCACCCCAGGTATGATGAAGACCGAACCAATGACCTGTTTCATGAACCATCGTCTTGTTCCATTTCATGGCATTGTAATTGATCACTACACCATCTTTTGTAGCATCGCCACCAGGAAAAGTAGCGTATCCTAATACATAATTCAGGTTACATACCCATACGTTCAGGTAGCTCTTGCTATCCCATGCATCATCGCCACCTGTACTTGCAAATTTCATTTTATCATCAGACATCCATTTGGTAGTATTTGTATACTTGCGGATGATACCGCTTGTTGCTTTTCTGTTCGGATCTGAAATAGCGAGTTTAAATTCTATTTCGCAATCTGCTGCAAGTGCCTTGAAACGATCAGGTGTGTTTACCGAATCTGCATTGAGACGACGATAACAATCGGTCATCGTCTTCAATTGATTAATGATAAATTGATCAGGAACGTTCTCGTCGCTGGTATGATATAAAACGTGTACAACAACCGGGATCGTGATAACGTAAGTACTTCCGCCACGTTGCGTAGCATAAGAACCGGTTGTTTTTTGTTGTTGAATAAAAGTTTCGACAGCCTGCATCTTTGTTTTAAAAGATGGATCAACAAGTGATTGCTGTTGTTGGTAGGTAAATGATGAACAAGGTTCCTGGGCAAAAGCCGTAGCCCAAAAAGCTGTCATGAATACTCCCGCTAATAAATAAACCCGCATGTTCGAAATCATTTTCAGGTACTACACGACAATAAAACATTGCCATGAGCCATTCATGTGGAATTGGAGAGAACCGGAAAAACAAAGGATTTAATAAAGGGGATTCACGGATATGATTTCGGGGGTAGAAAAGGTTACCGGGGTTGGTAACAGAAGTCAAATATAAAGCAATTAATTTGATACTTTTGGAAAAAACTGTATCGTAAAAGCCCTACCCTCATGGATTTGTGGCCCATTTTAACAAGAGCTCATAATTTCAAACCTTATTTTTGTAACCGTCATCGCTAACAATCAACTAATTTATTAATGAAGAATCTTTTATATCTTTTTTTACTGGCAGTTGTTTTTTCTTGCGGAGATGATACAAAACCGCCGGTTACGGACACTGATTCGACTGCTCCAAAGGTGCTAACCTACTCCCTGATCAATACTTTTCCTCATGATACGTCCTCTTATACGCAAGGATTATTGATCTATAAAGGCGCTATGTATGAGGGAACGGGTCTCGAGGGACACTCGAAATTGATGAAAGTGGATCTGAAAACAGGCAAGGCGCTTCAGAAGATCGACCTTGATGCAGAATATTTTGGAGAAGGAGTTACCATCTTAAACGATACCATTTACCAGCTTACCTGGCGCAGTAAGGTAGTGTTTGTTTACACCATGGATTTTAAAAAAGTAAAAGAATTCAGGATCGGTACCGAGGGTTGGGGCCTTACCACAAATGGCAAGGAACTCATTGCCAGTGATGGTAGCAGCAATCTGTACTATTATGATCCAACTACTTTCCAGTTGTTACGGACACAAGCGGTGACCGAGGCCGGATCATTGTCGTATAATCTTAATGAACTCGAATTTTTCGATGGTTTTATCTATGCCAATCAATATCAGCAACCTTATATTTTCAAGATCGATCCGGGCAGCGGCGCTATTGTAGCCAAGGCTGACCTTACTGATGCCTGGAACCGCGTGAAAGTCATTGACCCCGTTGCCGACGTTCCTAACGGTATCGCTTACGATGCAGATACAAAGAAGATTTATATTACAGGTAAGTTGTGGCCGGAGTTGTATGAGGTACAGTTCAGCAAGTAGAAGAAAGCTATTAGCCATTAGCTTTTAGCGATTAGCCCATTTCTATTAGTTATAGCATATCGCTTTTGATTGCGTTGATCCGTTATAAAAATATTCACTTACTAACAGCTAATAGCTAACCGTTAATAGCTTCTCTCCCTATTACATAGATCACCGAACTACATCTCTTCACATCACCTAATGCTTTGAGGTTGGAGCGAAAGCCGTTCCAGCAGGCAGCAGGCAACTTAGCTTTTCCGTTTTTATATTGACTGCTAAGCATGGAAATATAAAAACTGTCATACCACATTGGCTTGTGCTGCAGAATACGCAAGCCATTTTTTTCCATTAATACTTGCATCGACTGAGGGGAGAAATGATATAAGTGGCGGGGTACATCATAGGCTGCCCAATATTCTTTATAGATAGCCGCATCGAGCGATGTATAGTTAGGAACAGCTATCAGTAACTTTCCATTTTCTTTTAATAAATTTTTGATCTGGCGGATATATGCCTGCAGGTCGTGTACATGTTCGAGCACATGCCATAAAGTAATGGCATCAAAACTGGCGGCTGGTAATTTATACAGCTGATCACTTTCATGAAGATCGAGATCGTATAAGACTTTCGTTACCTGGCGGGCCTGCGCATCTGGTTCGAGGCCCGTAGCCTGCCAGCCATTCGTTTTCATTTCATTTAAAAAAGACCCCGTGCCACTGCCAATATCCAATAAGCTGCCAGTAGTAAGACCGGTAACTTTATTGATCAGCTTTCTCTTGCGTGTAAGTGTTCTTTTTCTTACATAATGATAAAGCTGGTTAATGAGTCCTTTGGAAGTATTGCTATGAGAAATATAATTTTCAGACTTGTAGTAGGCAGAGACAGATGCTTCATCCGGAACAGACTGAGTGAGGCGCAACGAACAGGATTCACATTGTACAATGGGGAACATTTCCCCGCTAACTGTATAATCCTTTGCCTGTAAAATATTCTTCAGCGAAGCAGATCCGCAAACAGGACATTGATTATAGTAAAGCGCTTTCAGATATAAAAAATTTGCGCAAAAGTAAGGAAAAGCTGTTAGCTGCTGGCTATTAGCTATTAGCTAAAAACTAATAGCTAACGACTTTCCTCTGGTACCAGTTTCTTCTGATTCGAGGCCGCTGAAGTAGTCAGGCCTTTTGTCGAGAAATGATAGCCTATGAAGATGAGTGAAAGTATTGCGATAACAAGGGCAACGACCCACCACAAGGATTTTTTACCATCATCGGTAGTATGGAGGAGTTCTCTCATTTCTACCGAGGTCTTTTGATCCTCTCCTACCCTAACCGTGTGTTCTGCATTCTCCCGTAATACCTTGACCGCTGGTATAGCTAATGCCGGTGAAATGGTTTCAGTATCAGGTTCAAATTTTGTTTCACCTGATAAGCCACGACTCAATGTACCAATACCTGTCCATTGTAATTTATTACCGGAAGAAAGCTGGTTACGC
>JBDTPD010000417.1:0-4558 GCA_039932855.1 Chitinophagaceae bacterium
TTAATAGTCAGGAACACTTTACGGTTGACCTTTACCAGTTCATCCGCTTCAGGAATTTGTTTCAGTACTGTCAATGGCTTGGTAGTATCGGTATAAATGGAATCCTGTATCACCAGTTCGAAGCCTGCCTTATCCAATATCTTTTCCGCTTCATCAACAGACTTGCCCAGTACCATTGGTACCGTCATTGATTCATTGTGATGTGTGCACCAGTTTAAGGAGAGAACGAAAATAAAAAATATCAATATCGCCAAAGCGACACCGGTAAGTATGTTTACCCATAAAGGGCGGTGCGTAACGAATTTAAACACAGTGTATATAATTTGGAATTATTATCTGATCCCGTTCCTGACTTATTTCTTTAACGCCTCTTCTATCAATTTAGTGTAAAATTCATCAAGGCTCCAGCCCAGGGCTTTCACCTGTTGTGGTACAATACTCGCTTCACTCTGACCCGGTACTGTATTTATCTCGAGCATATATGGCCTGCCGCTTTCTTCATTATAAATAAAATCGATCCGCACGATGCCACGGCAATTGAAGATACTATATATGGCGCGGGCATTATCTCTTATCTGGTTAGCAATATGATCATCGACCTGTGCAGGCGTTACTTCAGTAGAAGCGCCTTCGTATTTTGCCTCATAATCAAAAAATTCTTTCTTACTGATCACTTCGGTAATAGGAAGTGTAATGATCTCGCCATTTGTTTTGAATACCCCGATGGTGAACTCACGACCGCTGATAAATTCTTCAATCAATACCTGGTCATCTTCCCGAAATGCTTTGGCAATCGCAACACCCAGTTCATCAGATGGTGCATTTACTCTCGACATGCCAATACTGGACCCGCCATTATTTGGCTTTACAAAAACAGGAAAACGGAGCCTGGAAATAACTTCTTCAGGACTGCCAAAACTATCCTTGATCAGCAATACCGATTCTGCTACGGCAATACCCGCCATTTTTGCTACAGCAACTGTATACCTTTTATTGAAAGTAATAGCAGAGGTAGCAGCATCGCAACTGGTATAGGGAATTTTTAAGGTATCGAAATAGCCCTGGAGTTTTCCATCTTCTCCGGGTGTACCGTGGATACCAATAAAAACAGCATCGAAGTTTATTTTTTGAGAATCGAGTTGCAGGGAAAAATCATTCTTATCTACTTCTACTTTCCGTCCATCGGTGAGCTCATAGAACCATCCTTTGGGATTGATATCGATCTTGTAGACTTTGAAATGTTTACGGTTGAGGTGGGCATCAATGGTAATGGCGCTTTTATAGGATATTACTGCTTCGCCTGAAAAACCGCCGGTCACCAAAGCTATGTTCTTCTTCATGTAACGATGATAATGGTTTTACTGCACAAATATTGAAGAAAATTCGGGTTAAGGGAAATTTGATTTGCTAAAAAACGCATATTTCTCCTTTTTATGGCCCATAAGCTGCAGGGAGGTTGAAAATAAGAAAGGTGAGGGCCGTTTCTCCTTCACCTTTTTACGACGGGAAATATCACCCGCCACTAATGTAAGCAGTAAAACTGCTGAATTAATATTACCTGTAAAGTAGAAAAAAATTTGCCAGAATAGCGTTTTGTACGCTATTATTTATGCACATCAGATATGCAATTTTTCTTTTTTAGCCAGCAATTGATCTACTGTTTCCTGGTACATTTCATCAGGTACACAGCAATCAACCGGACAAACAGCCGCACATTGAGGCTCTTCATGAAATCCCTGGCACTCAGTACATTTATTTGGTGTGATATAATAGATGTCAACACTCAGGGGTGCATTTTTCTGGTCCGCATCTACGACAGAACCATCCATTAATGTAAACTGACCCTTCACCGAAGTACCATCTGTTATTGCCCATTCTACACCTCCTTCGTAAATAGCATTGTTAGGGCATTCTGGTTCGCAGGCCCCACAATTAATACATTCTTCTGTTATTTTAATAGCCATAGTAAGCAATTAATGGGTTAAAAGTATTTTTGTAGCAATGTTACAACGACAAATTTAATCTTTGCTGATGAAATTACAAGAGAGAATAGATTTATTAAGCCAGCTTGGCAAGTATATGTTGTCCGATGATCAGGCCTGGATAGATGCAAAAGAAAAAGCCTCCTATGAAAATGGATGGTTCATTCCTGAATTTGTTGAGAAAGCCATTCATTCTATCGCTCGTTCGTTTTTACAAAAAAATATATTGGAAAAATGGGTGGCCGGCTATCATATACCTGCTGATAATACTGATCCGAAGAAAATCGGTGTTGTCATGGCCGGCAATATCCCTATGGTAGGCTTTCATGATCTGCTGGCAGTTTTTATCAGTGGTCATCATGCAATAGTAAAAACTTCTTCAAAAGATAAGGTGCTGATACCACATCTTGTCAATACGATGATGGCGTGGGCGCCGGAAGTAAGAGAACATATTTCTTTTGCAGAAATGCTCAAAGGTTGTGACGCCTACATTGCAACAGGCAGTAATAACTCAGCAGGTTATTTTGATTATTATTTTGGTAAATACCCGCATATCATTCGTCGCAATAAAACATCTGTAGCAGTAGTAACCGGTGAAGAGACAGCAAAAGAACTGGAACTACTTGCCGATGATGTGTTCTTTTATTTTGGATTAGGTTGCCGTAATGTTACCAAGATCTATGTGCCACGGGACTATGATTTCATTCCGTTACTGACTGCCTTTAAAAAATATGATTGGCTGGGAGAAAATCATAAATACAAAAACAATTACGATTATAACCTTGCCCTCCACCTGCTTAATAAGAAGTTTTACATGAGCACTCCAGCCATATTGCTTATTGAAGAAGCTTCCTTGTTCTCTCCTATCAGCCAGCTCAACTATGAATTTTATGAAAATGCAAAGGAAGTTGATGCCCTGCTCGGTACCAGCTCTTCCCTGCAATGTGTTGTTGGGAAGACGCATACCCCATTCGGGCAGGCCCAATACCCGGATGTGACAGACTATGCTGATGGGGTCGACACCCTGGCTTTTGTCATGAATTTATCTGAATAAGATGATTGGGAAATTTTGGAATTGGGAAATTGGGAAAATTCCATAGGCTGAGCACGCAAATTGGTAAGGTTCATCCATAATACTAACCATACAAGAGCATAACCTTACTGATTTGAGAAAATTTCCCAATTTCCCAATTCCAAAATTTCGAAATCTCCTTGCCTCTCCTCATTTTGGTTCTTCCAATTTCGCCAATTGTTTAATAAATTTGTAGTGAAGTACGAAGGCCTTAGTAAATGATTTGTTAAACTAAATGAACGGGAAAGCCATTCGTCTGTCACTTTGTTATTTTGTATTGATAAGGCACAGAATTTGAAAATCTGTGTATCCGGATAAATCAGTTTCAAAAATTTTTTAAAATCACTTACAAATATGAAATGGAAACAACTTTTGCTGGTAGTAGCGGTGAGTGCTATCTCAGCTGTTGGTAGCGTGTGGACCTATGGAAAATTAACATCTAATCAAACTTCCTTTGTCCAGGGAAGCGATACCAAAGTACCTGCCAATTATGCAGGATTTTTTGACACCGGAACAACTACCCATGTAGGCGATCCTGTTGACTTCACAAAAGCAGCAAGCGCAGCAGTGCCTGCCGTGGTGCATATCAAAACAAAGATTCCCGCGCGTAAGATCAGCAATCAACTTCCTGGTAACGGAAGCCGCGGTAATGGTAATGGCGATATGGAAGATCTGTTCGACCAGTTTTTCAATTTCGGTCCGCAGATCCAACCTGAACAACGCGCTTCGGGTAGCGGTGTTATCATCAGTGAAGATGGCTATATCGTTACTAACAACCACGTGATCTCTGACGGTGGTAATGGTGTAGCGGAAGAAATTACCGTGACGATGAACGAAAACAGAAAAGTATTTAAAGCAAAAGTGATCGGTCGTGATCCAAGCAGCGATATCGCTGTATTAAAAGTGGATGCTGAACACCTTCCCTACATGATCTATGGCAACTCTGATAATGTAGTGCTTGGCCAGTGGGTAATGGCAGTAGGATATCCGCTTACACTCGAAGCAACAGTAACAGCAGGTATCATTAGTGCCAAAGGAAGAACAATTGGCATCAATGGTCGTCAGAGCCAATCTCCGATCGAATCATTTATCCAAACAGATGCGGCCGTGAACCAGGGTAACAGTGGTGGTGCGTTGATCAATACAGAAGGCCAGCTGATCGGTATTAACTCAGCTATTCTTGCACCTAGTGGTACGTATGCTGGTTATTCATTTGCCATCCCCGTTAATATTGTGAAGAAGATCGTGAATGACCTGATCGAATTCGGCGATGTAAAACGTGGTTATCTCGGCATCTCCTATCCTACTGTTGACAATGAGGGTTGGGTAAAAAGATCCGGCGTGAAAGATGGCCAGGGTGTATATGCGCTGGCAGTTCCTACTGATGGTGCCGCTGCACAGGCTGGTTTGAGGAAAGGTGATGTGATCACAAGAGTAAATGGTGTTTCCGTTACAACAGGTCTTGAAATGAGCGGACAGATCGCCAGTTTCAAACCGGGAGATA
>JBDTPD010000418.1:0-4532 GCA_039932855.1 Chitinophagaceae bacterium
GGCAAATGTATTTATTTGAGAGTTTTAAATTTACTCGTATCTCCCCAGAAATTCTTTGGCTCAATATCCGGATAAGGATAGAAACCGGTGTTGAGCCTGATCTCCGCTTTTTTTTCTTCCAGGTAATCAAGGACCAATTGCTTTACTGAAACAGGCACCCCACTGCAACAATTGATAATCCCCATTACTTTTTGCTGCACAGCAATTTTTACAATGTACCCAGCTACTTTTTCTACCGGTAAATAATCTCTTAGCTGATCACCGGGGCTCATATTGAATACTTCATCACCATTATCGATGGCTGCCTGCAATTGCGATAACAATGATTTTGGATTTTGTCCTTTACCATACATATAAAATAAGCGCACCCATTTGAATGAAACCATATTTTCCTGCGCATATTCTTCCAGGTATTTGCGCAGGTCATCTTTTGCCGTTGCATAAGCATTAGAGGGCATAGCTGGCATCTCTTCTGACAAACAACCTTCCTGCATACCATATTCAAAACAGGTACCAATAACAGTCAGATCTTTTAATCCATTTTGTAAAAGGTTAGTGAGAAATCCTATATGCCGCGGAAGGTTCTCATGAATATGAAAGGCAGATTTATAATTCGGTAATCCTTCCCAGGCGAGATGGATCATGGCATCCGGCTGACCGAATAGCTGGTAATAATTTTGCTGCGGCTTTGCTTCGTGAAGATCAAATGGAACGTAGTGAACTTTATCAAACCAATCGCATTGCTCCGCACGTTGTTCAGTACGCGAAGTAGCAACTACGCTATATCCTTTTCCCAATAATTCATTGATCACATAGTGGCCGATAAACCCTGTTGCACCTGTTACCAGAATCTTTTTCATGTATGTCAGATAATACTAAACCGGGGTATTGCGAATACAAACTGTCCTTTCCATTCTTTAATATAAGATAATTGCTCTTGTATTTCCTGTTTAATGTTCCAGGGAAAGATAATAATATAATCAGGTTTCTGTTCTTTCAGAAAAGCTTCATTGACAACCGGAATATGGCTACCGGGTAAAAATTTATCCTGCTTGTGCGGATTAAGGTCAACAACAAAATCAATCAGATCACTTTTGACACCGCAGTAATTCAACAATGTATTGCCTTTGGCAGCAGCGCCATAAGCCGCTACTTTTTTTCCGGCTCTCTTTTGAGCCAACAGAAAATCAATGAGATCGATTTTTATATTCAGGGCACGTTCCTGGAAACCGAGATAAGATTTTCTATCAGTGATGCCTTTTTCTTTTTCCTTTCTCAATAATTCCCCAACACTATGACAGATCGGTCTTGACATATCTTCTTTATGCTTTGCATAAATCCTCAACGATCCGCCATGTGTTGGTATTTCTTCCACATCAAACATATCTAATCCTGCTGCCGCAAAGATCTTTTGCACAGTTGTAAAGGAGAGATAAGAAAAATGTTCATGGTAAATCGTATCAAACTGGTTGTTCTCCATCAACTGCACCAGGTGCGGAAACTCCATAGTGACCACACCTTCTTTACTCAATATTATTTTTAATCCTTTGGTAAAATCAACGATGTCGGGTACATGCGCCAGTACATTATTTCCCAATAACAGGTCAGCTTTGATATTCTTCGCCGCCAACTCCGTCGCTAACCTTACACCAAAGAAATCAATAACAGATTCTATTCCTTTTGCTTTAGCTACTTCAGCAGTATTGGAAGTAGGTTCGATACCTAATACAGGAATATTCTTCTCAACAAAATATTGCAACAGGTAACCATCATTGGAAGCGATCTCGATCACTTTAGATTTTTCATTTAACCCAAATCTCTCTGTCATCGCATCCACATATCTTTTCGAATGTTCCAGCCAGCTTCTCGAATAAGAGGAGAAGTACACATAGGAGCTATCGAAGATGGCTTCTGATTTCTTATATTCATCTACCTGCACCAAAAAACACTGGTGGCAGGTATATACTTTTAACGGATAAAAGGATTCCGGTTCATTCAACTGTTCCTTTGTCAAAAAAGAATTGGAAGCGGGTGAATGAAACAGATCAATAAAAACATCAGCTAACGTAGCCTGGCAAAACCTGCATTTCATATTATTATATCCCTTTAAAGCTGTCAGTTAATAAAGCATGTGATGAATCTCTATCCGATATTTCTGTAACCGGCAATGGCCAGTTGATCATTACAACCGGATCATCATAGCGGATGCCGCCTTCTGCTCCGGGCATATACATAGACGAATGATGGTAGATCAGTTCACAATCATCTGTCAATGCCTGGAACCCATGGGCAAATCCGGCCGGAATATAGATCATCTGTTTATTATCAGCGCTGAGTTCAACACTTGTCCATTGCAAAAAAGTAGGCGACCCTTTACGTACATCGATCACCACATCAAATACGGCACCGGCAACACAACGCACAAGTTTGATCTCACTATAGGGCGGCAGCTGATAATGCATACCGCGGATCGTTCCTTTCTTATTGGTGTGCGATTGATTTAATTGTACCCACTCTTCTGTGTGACCAATCTCTTCAAATTCTTCTTTGCAATAAGTGCGGGCAAACCATCCCCTGCTGTCAATAACAGGTTGCAGTGATACAATATGAACTCCTTTTAATGGAGTAACGGCAAATTTCATTTTGCTAAATAGTTATCGATCTGCGCAAAGGTAAACTCCGCTTGTTTTGATGGATCTGTTTTATACCAGTCGATGGTCCATTGAATAGCTTCGCGTGCATTTAATAATGGTTGCCATTTTATTTCATCCAATGCCCGTTGTATATTCAGTTTAAGCAAATTTGCTTCATGGGGCTGTGCTTCATTACCTGTTTCCATCACTCCTTTTCCCCATGATCTGATAGCAATCTCTACCAATTCTTTTACGGTTAAATGATCTTCCGGATAAGGGCCAAAATTAAATGGTTTGGAAAAGGCAGCTGGATATTTATCCAAACAAGCGCCCAATAATAGATAACCGGTCAATGGTTCGAGTACATGTTGCCATGGACGTACCGCACCTGGATTTCTTACTGTTACCGGTTGATCTTTTAATAATGACCTTACCGTATCCGGTATGATCCTGTTTTCGCTCCAGTCACCACCACCAATCACATTACCGGCACGTGCAGAAGCAATTGCTTTCTGATGTGTATTTATTTTATCGGTATGAAAAAAAGAATTGCGGAAAGAACTGACGACGATCTCTGCGCAGGCTTTACTGGCACTGTATGGATCATAACCGCCTAATGGGTCATCTTCTTTGTAAGAAACAGGCAATTCTTTATTCTCATATACTTTATCCGTAGTAACAATGATAGTCGTGCATTTCTTATCCAGTTTGCGCAGCGCTTCAAACACTACAGCTGTACCGGTTACATTTACATCAAATGTTTCTGCCGGGATCTCATATGAACGAAGTACGAGCGATTGTGCAGCAAGATGAAAAATAAGATCAGGCTGGAATGAGACGACTTCATTGATGAATCGTTGCTGATCACGTATATCAGCAATGACAGTATCGGCAAGATGAAGGTCGGTAAAGAGATCAACAAACTTTTTTGAATCCTGTGGTTCGAGTGCATATCCTTTAACGGTAGCGCCCAATCTATGCAGCATGGCTATCAGCCAGGTTCCTTTAAAACCTGTATGACCAGTGATCAATACTTTTTTTCCCTTGTAGAATGAATGAAGTTGCTGACGCGTTACCAAACTTTCCATTGTGCCTGCTTATTTTGCCAGAGTGATTCCAATTCAATTTTATCACGCAATGCATCCATGCATTTCCAGAAACCGGTATGCCGGAAGGCAGCGAGCTGGCCATCGGCGGTTAATTTTTCCAGCGGTTCATCTTCCCACATCATATTTGCTGCATCATTACCCAGGTAATTAAATACTTCGGGGCGAAGTACAAAGAAGCCGGCATTGATCCATTTACTTTCATCTTTAGCTTTTTCACGGAAAGAAACAACATCACCATTTTCCGCAAGATCCATTCCACCAAAACGTGCCTGTAATTGTACGGCAGTAACTGTGGCGATCTTTTTATTCTTTTTATGAAAGTCGACCAGCGCATTGATATCAACATCACTGACCCCATCACCATAGGTGAGCAGAAAATCTTCGTTGCCTATATATTGTTGGACGGCTTTTAAACGACCAGCTGTTTTTGTATTCAGCCCGGTATCAACCAGGGTCACTTTGAAAGATTCTGAATTGCTGGAGTGAATATCATATTTATTCTTGCCAAGATCGATCGTTACATCAGCATTGTGCATGTAATAGTTCATGAAATACTCCTTGATCAGATAGCCTTTGTAACCAAGACAAACGATGAATTCGTTGTAGCCGAATTTCTCATATCCTTTCATGATATGCCAGAGAATAGGCTTACCACCAATTTCCACCATGGGCTTGGGGCGAATATCTGTTTCTTCGGCAATGCGGGTTCCTAAACCACCCGCGAAAATAACAACCTTCATAAGAAGCAAATTAGACAAAAAAAATCAGTTGGCAGTTCTCAGTTGGCAGT
>JBDTPD010000419.1:0-4528 GCA_039932855.1 Chitinophagaceae bacterium
ATGATTGAAATGGGCTTCGAGGGAGGATTTACTATGACATTGAACTACCTGGAAAATCTGTTGACAACTTTATCGTAATCAATTTTGTAAGCATCGTTTTACTATGGTGGAAATATTCAAAACAAATGTTGAGAATTTCGGAATTAAAAAAAGCCAACGAATTTGCAAGCACACACAAAATCAATCCCGATAGCTATCGGATGAAGAGACTTTTTAAAGAATAAATTATAAAAGGAGCTGAATTAATATGAGAAAGTTAATCGTGTTATCAATGATTACATTAAGAATTATTTAGTGGACGAACTCTGGCTCAAAATTTACCCGTTGACTCTTGGTAAAGGAAAAAAGTTGTTGACAATGGCACGATTCCAACAGCATTTACACTAATAGAGAGTACAACTCCACCAACTTTCTCAAATCCCCAACAAGCCGGTTCGAGATTTGTACCAATAGGGTTCACCATTAAAAGCTTTCAAAATAAATGACCTTGAAGCCTTTTTCATAATGCTCCATTCATATCAATTGATTTCATCCCGTTCTCGTTATCTGTAATGCATTATTGCAATTGTCTTTCATTTTTTTTCAACACAAAACTATCAACTTGATCATGGACTCATTTTTTTAAAGCTTCGTTTTATGAAGATGATCTTTGATTATTAAAGTCTCACATCTCTTCGTTTCACCGCAATAACAACAGGGCAGGACTCCAAAATCAGGTATGGCTGATGCTACCGGGAGGCTGCCCTGCGAACTCAAATAGTCCATTTTAGCGCTGCCCTGGCGCCACTAACTGCCGTTTTTTTTATGCACATATGAGCATCAACTAGTTATAAGTAGTTAATAATCATCTGCTTATTTTTTAACTAAAATAAATCAAGATCAGGTGGCTTTTCGGTTCCGGGAATCGGCCAATTTGCTAATTTTGGTATCTGCTCTACTAACCCATACAAATTCTCCCAATTATCCAATTGCGTTATTGAAGAAAGGATGATAAGTTATTAACCCATTTTAGCTTGTCAATGGATGGTAAGACGATTTATATAAAACAAAATAAAGAAGGGGGGCTGTATGTACACTTATGATTTGATGGAAAAAGGATGTCACTACCTGGTAAGAGAAAAAGAAGGAGACCCGATCACCCTGATCAAGGTTGCCGTGGAAACCGATCATTGTCTTTTTATTCAGCGCTTTGATGATCCGACGCTGACAGAATGGAAGCTCAAAAAAGATAAACTGGTTGACATCATTGAGTGCCTCACAGATGAAGCGGTAAAAGAATGGGAAGAACATTACACCATGGAAGACGCGTATTCTGAAGAGGAAGAAGATGATGAAGATTAAACTATTTTTCCTTTTATAGGGAGATAAACCATTCATGTATTTTGAACATCTGAGTGATTGGAATGAATTATTTTTAATTCAACCAATCACTTTTTTTATGCGCAACCTTTTCATGAGTAAAACATTATGCATACTTTCTCTTTGTTTAATTACATTTTGTGCGATAGCACAGGATGATCTTCCGAAAGATTACCTGTCAAAAGAGTTCCATGCCGGCCGCCGTGCTGCCTTGCGGCAGGCAATGCCTGATAACTCTGTGATGCTGGTACTCGCCTACCCCACCCGCAATTTTTCTAATGATGTAGATTATTTCTATCATCCTAATCCCGATCTGTATTATTTCAGCGGCTATCGCGAAGCAAATTCAATGTTGCTGATCTTTAAACAACCTCAGACTGCAGCAGATGGAAGTACATATACTGAGTTGTTGTTTGTACAGAAAAGAAATGCAAAACAGGAACAATGGACCGGAAAAAGATTGGGTGTTGAAGGCGCAAAAGAAAAGTTGGGCATTAAAACATCCTATAACGGAGAAGAATTTTCCAATTTGAATATCGATTTCAGCAAATTCGATAAGATTATTTTTGATCGCTTTCCGGACGACATGGCAAAGACAAGTGATGAAAAACCCGGACTATATGATCTTGTACAACAGTTCAAACAAAAAGCGACTATCCCCGACGACTATTCAGCGGACAAAAGATTTGATAATCAATCTTACTATAAACTCACTGCTGGTCTGCGAGAGATCAAAACACCGGAAGAAATGGTATTGCTTCGTAAAGCAGTGGAGATCTCCTGCGAGGGACAGGATGAAGTGATGAAAGCCATGCATCCTGATATGTCGGAGTTGGAAATACAGGGACTTCATGAATATGTTCATAAAAAATACGGAGCAGAGGGTGTTGGCTATGGATCTATTATCGGCTCCGGGGAAAATGGCTGTACGTTGCATTATGAAGAGAATACCAAAACACGTATCGGCACTTCACTCGTATTAATGGATGTAGGCGCAGAATATCACGGCTATTCAGCAGATGTTACGCGCACTGTTCCTGCTAAAGGAAAATTTTCACCGGAAGAAAAGATCATTTACCAATTAGTATATGATGCACAGGAGGCGGCTTTCAAATTATTAAAGGATGGCGCAAAATGGGCCGATGCCAGTAAAGCAGCGCGTGATGTTATTGAAGATGGATTGCTGAAACTCGGGATCATCAAGGACAAAAAAGATGGACGCAAATATTATCCGCATGGTTTATCGCATCATATCGGGTTGGATGTACATGACAGGGGCAATTATGATAGTCCATTAAAAAAAGGAATGGTCATTACTATCGAGCCTGGTATTTATATCCCTGAAGGAAGTGATTGTGATAAAAAATGGTGGAGCATAGCCGTACGTATTGAAGATGATGCGCTGATCACGCAGAATGGGTTTGAATTACTTTCCAGTTTTGCACCCCGTTCTGTGGAAGAAGTAGAAAAAATGATGTCCCAAAAAAGCGCCGTTGATGATTTTAAATTACCGCCGCTGCAGTCGGGATCCGGATCAGGACAGAAGAAAGGGTTTTGAGGAAAGCTATTAGCCATTAGCTCCGGCATTAAATAAATTTGTAAATAATAAAACCTCCCAACAGGAGGCTTTATTATTTTGTATTATCGTAAGGGTGAAGCTAATGGCTAATAGCTTCTCTGCCTACAGCACCTGATATCTCCTCATCTCCATCTTTCCATCTACTGCATTGTTGATATCTACAGATTCTTGTTTGATCATCCCGATATTGCGGGCATAATAAGTTCTGAAATAACCAACCTGGTCAGATACATCTACCCATGTTCCCATATTATTTACATCAAGTTTTTCTTCTACCACAATCACATTCGTGTAAGTGACACCGTTAACAACTACGGAGATGTCTTTTTGTGATACTTTATAATTCAGGCGGAACTGTAATGATTGTGCACCAACTACACCTGTATAAGGCGCGCTTTGCCAGGCAGTACCTGCAGTCACATTATCCTTGAGGAAAATATATTCTACCCAGAATGAATTATCAAATCCCCAGAAGGCGCCCATATCTACAAACTCATAGTAATCACCACCAGCCTTGCGATAATAGCCTGATGAATCAAATCCATTAGCAGCATCATCGGTAACCATGAAAATATTAAAGGCATTTCCCAATGCTGTTTTCGTTGGAGCAATTACTTTACGAAGTATAGAGTCTGTACTGACATCATCAAACTGATAACTCCAGTTACTACTGGCTGTTCTTGGAAAATAATCATTGGTGGTAACAACAGCAGGGTTTACAACTACTGGGAAACTACAACTGGTAGCACCTGCAGTAACAGGAATGTTTGTAGTGCCGCTTGCTGATGGCGTTCCAATTGCTGTAAGTGTGATAACTTTTGGTCCGGTGGTTGTAAACGTTCCTGATCCTGAAAAGCTGAGACCGTTAGTAGCAGTAGTTGTAATGGAATAAGTACCGATGGTAGTAACAGTAACATTAATATCGACTTTATCTGTGGCGGCAACAGTGGCCGAATTTTGTGTATACGTTCCGTGTAATACAAAACTCATACAGGTAGTAGGTGAACCGTCTAATGCAAATGCAGCGGCACCACCTCCTCCTCCGCCCGGAGTTGCTGTGATAGTTACAGGCACCACACACTCGGTGAGGCCATAGTGAACAGTAAAATTGGTAATAGCAGCAGCGGTAGGTGTACCAACTCCTTTTAATCTGACGGTAGTAAGACCAGCAGTATTGGCGACACCACTGGTGCGAAAATAAATGCCACTGATCGTATCTGTATAGATAGTGTATGAACCAGGTGTTACCACATTTATCTGAACATCGATATAGTTATTAGTTATATTCAGCGCTGTACCGGTAACATAATCGCCGTTCACTGTTTTTGGTAAACAGTCTCCACCAGCATCACTTTGCAGGGAACCTACCGAAACGGTGCCCCCGGAATCAAAACTTAGTTCTTTCTGACAACCCAGAAATAAGGTGAACGTGGATAAAATTAATAATAGCAGGTAGTGTTGTTTCATTTAGCAGTATTGTATGGCTAAAATACTGCTTTTTCGTCTTGCAGATTTACCTGTAAGTAAATATTCCGCTCATAAGTTTCGCATAATGTCTTTTTTTTACATAACCCATTTAAAATAAAACGG
>JBDTPD010000420.1:0-4502 GCA_039932855.1 Chitinophagaceae bacterium
TCCCTGGTATGACAGCAAAGAGCGTGGCCAGCGGGACTACAATTTCATTTTTGTTGGCATATTTCAGTGGGGTATCTCTCAAAACAAAAGAAAAATACTTTGCTCGTTCTCTAGAAACTGGATCATCATCAATATAGTCAATGCATCTACCGAATCCTGTATCCACGTTTCTTCCGCATCTACCATCACTCCTATCTTTTTATCGGCTGCAGTTTCGCAGATATGCATCATCCGGCGACGAACACGGTGCCATTCCTCTTTTTCTGCTGCCGGTAATCCATCAACCGCGTTTAAAAAACGCTTCATGAGTGTGCCCTGGCCTTTACGTATCGCGGCATCCAGTTTTTCCAGCAAACTGAACCGCGCAAAACCAGTGACTTTGATGCTCATGAAAGGGATATTCGGTTGTGTAGCCGCATAATTAATGACGCGGATAAATTCTTCAGTAGAATGATCAAAGCCTTGCTCTCCATCATCACCACCTTCTACTCCATAATCCAATATCACCTGTACATTATAGCGACTGAGGTTTTTAGCAACAATAGCCGTTTGCTCCAGCGTTTCGCCACCGACAAACTGAGAAAAGATCGTATTGCGGATAATTCCTTTGATAGGCAGTTTCGCTTTAATGGCCCATGGAGTTACGCGGGTACCCATCTTTACCAGCCAGGGTTTTCCCATTAAAGAAAAAAGAAAACGGGCTTTTTTTAACTGTTGATCGGTCTTGTATTCAAATGCGAATTCCGTGTTATCAAAAGAAATAACAGAGTGTGATGCCATACGTGTGAATGTGGTGGCAAAGATAGGGGTGATTGGCTCACTGTTAAACTATTACCTTTGCCCAAATTTTTAAAATGGAAGGCAGGAAAGCATCGGCAAGTTTAACGATCATGACAGAACTGGTGTTACCCAACGACACCAACGTATTCGGCAACCTGATGGGTGGCCGGCTGATGTACTGGATGGATATAGCGGCTGCATTATCCGCGCAAAGGCATTGTAATGCACCGGTAGTTACAGCCTCGGTCGATAATATTTCTTTTGAGAACCCAATCAAATTAGGCAACGTAGTACACATTGAAGCAAAAGTGACGCGTGCCTTTCATTCTTCGATGGAAGTACATATGCGCGTATGGGGCGAAGATCTGAAGAGTCAGTATAAATATAAAAGCAACGAAGCCTATTATACATTCGTGGCATTGAACCCAAACAATAAACCATTACAGGTTCCACAGCTTGTTCCTGAAACAGAAGATGAGATGAGATTGTTTGAAGGCGCTTTAAGAAGGAGACAAATTCGCCTGATTCTTGGTGGCAAAATGAAGCCGAATGATGCGACGGAATTGAAAGCACTTTTTCTCGGAGAATAAATTCAGTCAACAGTCTGGCAGTTAGCAGTCGGCAGTCCCTTGACTACAGATAGCGAACTATACGTTTGTAGTTGAAAAATAAGCGTAAGGTATTTCTCATGAACAATTGCGACTGCAGGCTGCCAACTGACTACTCGGCTAGTTTTTCTTTCACCACCACAAGATCAGCCACATCTACCTGCATAGGCAAAAGTCCGATCTTGACGACAGCACGTTTGCCACGGAGTTCCATGACCTGTCCAACCTGGTGGTTGCGTTTCATTTTTACTTTGTCGCCTATTTTTATTTCGCCACCTACTTCTGCGAATCTGGAGTCGATCTTCTTTTGCATTTTGTTTACTGCTTTCTGTTCATCCTTCTTAAACAGCAATGCATGCATTTGTTTAATGACCTTGGTCTTGTCTTCTTCTTTGCGCCATTCAATCAGCATTTGTTTCAACTTACGTTCCATGTCTTTCAGGTAAGCCATGCGTTCTTCTGAAATACGATTCTGTTCTTTCAATACTTCTACCTGCTGAAGATGCCGCTCTTTATCCATCACTTGTTGCATCTCTTTTTTCAACCGCTCATTTTCTTTTACCAATTGATGCAATTCTTTTTCCTTCTTTTCCACCTCACGAAGATCCTGTTCTGTACGATTTAATAATTTATCTAACCTGAACTGATCATCGTCTACTAATGCACGTGCCCGATTGATGAGCGATTTATCCAACCCAATACGTTCGGCTATAGAAAATGTATACGAACTGCCAGGTTTACCAATGATCAGTTTATATTGTGGTTGTAAATTCTTTTCATCAAAAGCCATGGCGCCATTGAGAATACCTGGTGTTTTTCCGGCCATTACTTTCAGGTTGAGATAGTGCGTGGTTACAATTCCTAAAGAATGTTTCTTCGCTAATTCCTGCAAGATCACTTCGGCAAATGCGCCACCGAGATTGGGATCGCTTCCGCTACCTAGTTCATCAATGAAGAAAAGTGTTTTGCCATTCGCATTCTCCATGAAATGTTTCATGTGCAGCAAATGACTACTGTATGTGCTAAGTTCAAACTCCAGACTCTGCGTATCACCGATATGGATCATCAGTTGTTTGAAAATACCAAACTCCGACGATGGATGTACAGGAACCAACAAACCGCTCTGTACCATCATCTGCAATAAGCCGACAGTTTTTAAGGTTACAGTCTTACCGCCTGCATTAGGACCGCTGATGACTAATATTCTTTGTGATTCATCAAGCTTGATATTGACAGGAATGGTTTGCTTATTTGTTTTTTGATTATATAAATATAAAAGCGGGTGACAGGCTTGTACCAGCTGAACATGCGCCTTATCTACCACCAACGGATATTCTCCATGAATATCATTTGCAAACTTTGCTTTTGCACGGATGAAATCGTACTCACCTATTATTGTGTGATACACTGACAACAATGGCGCATGTGAAGAAAGCTTTGCTGTCAACTCACGAAGGATACGATAGACTTCTTTGCGTTCATCGTTTTCCAGTTCATATACCTGGTTATTTACTTCAATGGTTTCTTCAGGTTCTACAAAAGCTGTCTTACGACTATCGCTTTCTCCATGAAGAATGCCTTTGACCATTCTTTTTTGCTCCGCAAAAACAGCTAACACTCTCCGGCCATTCATAAAACTTTCTTCGATCTCGGCGAGGTATCCCTGTTTATTTAATTTGGAAACAACTTTTTCAAATAATCTACGCAGTTCATTTCTTTTGCGATAAAGACTCATGCGGATGTTCTTCAGATCTTCCGAAGCATTATCTTTTACCTGTCCGTTTTCATCCAGCACCGCATCGATCATACCGATGATCGCTTTTTCATAATGCGTGTCACGGATCACCCAGGCCATTGCACCGTAGGCTTGCTTTCTTTCTGCATCAAACCAGCGAAAGATCTTTTCCATACTTTCGGCCAGCTTTCTTATTTCTAATATTTCTTCCCCATTCAGCATGGCGCCGGGAATAGATAAGAGTTTTAATTCACGGGAAAGATTGGCAACAAAATCATTAGGAAAATAAACACTGTTTTGAATCATCTGCCGGTACTCGTGGCTTTGTTTCAATTCAGTGTCAATAAATTCCTTGCGTGTATGTATGCGAAGATTCAGGGCTTTCTGACGGGCATAATCGGACTGGCAATACGCAGCCACCAGGGATCTCACCTTGTCAAACTCCAGCTGTAAATGCGCCGATTCGGGATATAGTTTCATAATCAGGCTTGCAAAGTTAAGATTCAGTTGGCAGTAAACAGTAGGCAGTAGGCAGTCGCGGGACTATTATTTAATCTGTGCCTATTTGGTCGATCAGTTGTTTCCTGTTTTGGCGATAGCGTTTGATTGTATATATAGTGTCTATAATGAAAATAACCTGGACAAGTAAGTAGATGATCATCAGCCAGCCGCAGATAGATGCAACAGCGTTATAACTGGACCGTAAACCGACCAGATCAACATATACTTTTGGACCGAAATTCACGCTTACTATGACCAAAAAGAGCGTTGCGGTAAAGAAAATCATCAACATTATTGAGAATGGGAAATAGATGTTAGTCAGTCTTGTACCGGAAATATCATTTTTCCGGATACGGTAATAGAAGTAAAAAGGTATGGCGGACATGACAATTATAATCATTGAGAAGAAAATCGACGCGTTGTAATAGCTTGGCCGGAGCATTAAATCTCTGCTCAAAATCATACTAAGGTAAAAAGTCAATATCCAAAAAACCAATGTGGGAACCAGCAGCAATAAAATTTCAGGTCTTAAAAAAAATTTACGCATTCTGTTAAGGTTTTCTTCCCTGATAAAAAATTCGTCGTTTTGTTAATTCGACTGAACCATGAAACCAATAAATTGTTATGCTCATAGTTGCAGTGTCAATAATGTTAAGAAAAGATCAAAAGGAACACTATCAGGCAACTTACAAATAAGTTTTACCCGATAAAGGAATCACAGAAAATATTTTATGACACTAACTAAAAAAAATACATTTATGAAGGCCGCCCTTGGACTAACTTTCATTATCATTGGATCCTTTTTTTCCTGTGCCCAAAAGTCACCGGCTACTACTACCTTACCGAAAGATAACAACACAAATATGAGCAACACAACT
>JBDTPD010000421.1:0-4483 GCA_039932855.1 Chitinophagaceae bacterium
CATAATGATATGAATCAGCTGATTAAAAAATGGGATACTGTTTTTAATAATATCGCATTAGGTCAGCCAGACGCTACTGAAGAAGATGTGATTGAAGCAGCGAAGATTGCCAATGCCCATGATTTTATTATGCAAACGGAAAATGGTTATCAAACGAATATTGGTGATCGTGGTATCCGTTTATCAGGCGGACAGCGCCAACGACTGAGTATTGCGCGTGCTGTTTTTAAAAACCCGTCCATTCTTATTCTTGACGAAGCTACATCTGCCCTGGATACTGAATCGGAAAAATCTGTTCAGGATGCATTAAATAAATTAATGAGAGGAAGAACAACCCTTGTTATTGCTCACCGGTTGAGTACGATCAAAGAGGCTGACGAAATTATTGTATTGCAGGATGGCCATATCGTAGAACAGGGAAGTCATCTTGAATTGATTGAAATAGAAGAAAGTATTTACCGGCGCCTTACTTTATTACAGCGGATAGCATAAAAGATGTATTTTAGAAAATAATTTTTCTAAAACTACCATCACATGTCTGTCAGTTGGAAAGTATTCAGGATTCTTTGCATCGCACAAATGACCCTTGCTGTTTTCTTTGTCTTATCCTCTGTAATTAATTTTCTTAAATCATTTTCTTTTACTGCCTTTGCCAGCATTATTACTTTTCTATTAGTGATGATGTTATCCATTTTAGCCGTTAATATTCTTAATAATAATTTTCCTGACACTCCTGTTGAAGGCAAGCAAAAGAAAAACTTTAACCGGCTCTTCTTATTGAATTTTGTTTTCCTGGCTTTTATATTTGGATTTGTTATTTCAGAATACCGGACATTGGCAACTGTGGCGATGATGATTGATAAAAACATATTCGAACTCCCGTTTGATTCGCTGATAAATCTTTCCACGTATGTGGTGCTATTGATATTTCAATTGATCATTCTATATGGACTCTTCTTATTGAGAAGGCAACTCTATATAAATTTTATGAAAAGGAAGTTTGAGTTTGAAGAGAAGAGGTGAGTCTCAATAATACTCTCGTAACTAATTTTCCTTGTCCCGTAGGGAGAAAGAGCGGCGTATTATCACAAATGTTATTGGTAAATAATTTTAACGAAAGATTCTTATCGATTATTGTGCTTTTCTCTTTGCCAGCGGAAGAATACAACGATACCTACGATCAGCAGCAGGAATGCAATGATTCGGAAGATAGATTTTTGCATGAATGATTCACGATCATCGCCCGCAGCAATTCTTTTCTGACACGCATCGAGATAATAATATAACTCGGGGTAATTGGTACTTTCTTTTTTGACCGCTTTAAATTTTGCCAGCGCCTTGAAGTAATAACCTTTATAAAAAAAATCAAGTCCTTGTTGCCAGATCAAAGAAGATAAACTTATATGCGCCTGCGCATGGGCCGAATCAAGATATTCTTGCACTACGGAAAGCGGGATCGCAAAATTATACCCATTTGCCAGTGTGCCGGTATTTTGTTCAAGTGTGCCGAATGTAGCAATACCGATCACCTCTCCGTTATCATTACAAACAGGACTACCGCTACTACCATGTGAGATCACCGCATCCATTTGTATCACCGGCCATCCGGTAGTTGTTTTTTTAATTGCGCTGATCACACCAGCAGTTAACGTAGGCTCGATCGTTGTTTCTCTATCGAGAAATATATTGGAAGTAACAGGTTCGGGATAACCATACACTAATACCTGTCCGCCGATACGAGGAATAGAATCTTCACTCATTCGTAGCGCAGGTAATTCCTGCACACTATCTACTTTCAATATAGCAATATCTTTCCCTGGCATTGGTTTTCCTTTTATTACCAGACGAGCAGGCAATCTTCGAATGACCAGTTTGTCATCGTTGGTGTTAGCGCGGAACTGAATATAAATTTCCCTGCGCAGATCAAACAGGATCATCGAAGACACCTGCGCATAAATAACCGTGTAAGCATTATATAATAAATTACGTTGCTCATCACTCAGCGTCATTGCCCATGAAGATTGCAGTGACCGGATATTGGCATCGATCACTTCCTGGAAAGTAGAGAGAATAAATTTTTGCCGTATAAACGCACTATCACGATCAACAATATGGCAATTGGTAAGAATAAACCCATCACCAGAAATAAAAGATCCCGTGCCGGCAGATAAAATGCGGTGCTGCTGGCGATAATATCCTGCAGTAGCATCTAAAAAACGAATAGGATTATTATACAATGCGCGGACAACGATATCGAGTTTTTTTTCAGCCGTGATCAATGTGCCGGTAGTATCGAGACGCTGAACGGAATCTACCAGTTGGGTAAACCTCCGCTGATTCATTTCTACTTTATTGACATAAACTGTAGCAGAAAAAACGGTTTGAACCATGACCACACCCGGTGAATTGGCGGCATAGTTTTGCTCTGCAGAAATACTTTGACACATTCCATGTATTGCTGCAATAACCAATATGATCACCAAGTAAATCCGTTGTATTATCATCCTTATTTCCATTCTCATGTAAAAACCTGCATTCAAAATACTAAAACATGCTCCAAAATCCTATTTTGATTTAATTTGCTATATTGTTTGAAACCCCGGAAAATGCCTTTATCAATGAGAATATCACTAATAATATGCTGTATTCAACCTTATTCAAGGTTACTGAATTCTTCTCTGGTTAAAACAACCTGTTTATTTATTTTGTTTGCTACTGCGGCATGTCAAAAAAATAATGATCCGGCTGATCCGAATGCAGCGGTCAATCAAAGCAATATTTCTTACGGCACCGAGGCCTCACAGAAGATGGATTTGTACTTACCAAAAGACAGAACCACTACTACCACTAAAGTGATTATACTTATTCATGGAGGCGCATGGACAGAAGGTGATAAATCAGATTTCACGGCTTACTTTGTGCCATTACAACAACGACTGCCCGGTTATGCAATATTTAATATCAATTACAGATTGGCATCAGGAAGTAGTAATCTATTTCCTACCCAGGAAAATGATGTAAAGAAGGCGATTGAATTTATTTATAGTAAAAGAAATGAGTATCACATATCTGATAAATTTGTTTTTTTAGGAGCAAGCGCCGGCGCGCACCTCGCCTTACTACAGGGATTTAAATATAATACGCCGGTAAAACCAAAAGCAGTCGTATCATTTTTCGCGCCTACGAACCTGACTGCGCTTTATAATGACAATGCATTTGCGGCAACTGTTATGCAGACTGTAACTGGCACTACTCCTGCCTTGAATGCAACACTGTACCAGCAAAGCAGTCCTTCCGGTTTTGTTACGGCCGCCTCACCCCCTACTATATTATTACAGGGCGGTGCAGACCCGATCGTTCCTTTTTCACAGGCTGACTCATTTAATGCATTATTGGGAACAGCAGGTGTACCACACCAGTATGTTTTCTATCCCGGAGAGGGACATGGATGGACAGGAAATAACCTGAATGATTCATTTGATAAGATAGCGGCATTTCTTACCCAATACGTCAATTGATTTCTAAAAACTACTTTCCCAAACGAGGATATATTGCACGGATTCTTTATATTCGATTATACGGTTGCTTTCACATACCCATGTGAAGCAACCTTTTTTATTAACTAATAGCTATGACAGGTCGACTACTTTTTGAGGAATATAAGCCTTATCCCGGCATCTGGGATGAGATGTGTGGCGATCAGTCGATCCGGACACAATACAGCCAGGTATTTAAAGATATTCAGGACCTGCCGGTAGATGTATTGTTGCAAAAAGATAAACTCGCTGGAGAGTTGTTCATGAACCAGGGTATCACTTTTACAGTTTATAGTGATGATGCAGGTATCGAAAGAATATTTCCCTTTGATATTATTCCCCGTATATTAACCGGCGCAGAATGGGATCATATTCAGCAAGGCATTACCCAGCGTCTGCGTGCACTCAATCTTTTTCTCAAAGACATTTATACAAATCAGCAAATACTGAAAGACGGTATCATTCCTGCCGATCTTATTGCATCGTGCCCGCATTATACACGTGAAGTATTTGGCATCATGGTACCGCATGATCTGTATATACATATTTCCGGCATCGATCTTATCCGCGGACAGGATGGTACGTTTTATATTTTAGAAGATAATCTTCGTACGCCATCCGGCGTATCATATATGCTGGAGAACAGAGAAGTGACCAAACGGATTTTTCCCGGCATGATGGTAAGCAGCAAAGTAAGGATGATCAATAATTATCCATTACTGTTGCACGATGTACTGGCAAGTCTTGCACCTCAGCAATTAGCCAATCCTACTATTGCATTATTAACGCCAGGTGTTTTCAACTCTGCTTATTTCGAGCATTCATTTATAGCACGGCAAGCCGGGATAGCATTGGTAGAAGGAAGAGATATTTTAGTAAATAATCACAAAGTATACATGAAGACTACCGCTGGCCTGCAGCAGGTACATGTGATCTATCGCCGTATC
>JBDTPD010000422.1:0-4483 GCA_039932855.1 Chitinophagaceae bacterium
TGCACAAGGTATTAATGCAGCTGGTTCCGCATCATGGATTGCAGGAGGTGTTCAGGTTGCTAATGAATCACAAACACAGAGCACTGCGCAGCTTATTACTGATGGAGCAGGCGGTGCTATTGTAGCATGGCAGGATACGAGGAGCACAGCTGATTATGATATATATTCATCCAGACTTTTTGCAAATGGCACTTTACCACTCCGGTTAATTTCCTTCTCCGCAACTGATCATAATGGGGATGTATTACTCGCATGGGAAACGGATAATGAAATAAATACTTCACGCTTTGATATCGAATTTTCCACCAATGGATCATCGTTTACAAAATTGGGCGAGGTAGCAGCCAAAAATTTACCGGGAAGAAATCAATATGACTTTACACATGTAGCTCCGGCAGATAATATTTTATTCTATCGCTTAAGGCAAATTGATATAGATGGAAGGTCTGAATATACAAACATCGTAAAGGTAGTTATAGACAGAACTCCGCATCTGACATTATATCCCAACCCCGCTACCGACTTTATACAAATTAAAAATATCAGGGCCGAAGAAGTGCAGAACATTCAAGCAATAGGAAGTGATGGAAGGATGGTGATGATATGCAATCCAAACAACCAGATGCAGTATGATATAAGCCATTTGAAAACCGGCATCTATATACTTAAGCTGGTAAAAAGGGATCATTCAGTTTCGATAAGCCGGTTTGAAAAGCAATAAGACCCCGTAATGAGATACATTTTTTTATCGCTTTTATTATTGACAATAAAAGCTGGCGTCTCGCAGGATTGTACCAAAGAATTATTAAGACAAAAACCAGGTACGTGGAAAGCCAGTTCGCAAGGTTTTATTCAAAACGTGAGTGCTGCTGACCTGGTAAAGGAGAAGGCTGTCATAGCAGGTATTCATAAAATGGTATCTACCGGATATCATCCCACTGGTTGCCAGGTCTCTTATAGTACTGTGTACGGAAAGCATTTACCTGCTGGCAAAAATTGGATTGCAGATCCCTATTACTATGCAATGTTTGTGCTCAGGTATTTGTGCGATCCTGCCAGTGGTGACAAAACAAAATCGTATGTGGATTATTCTACTCCAACAACCGTGAACATAACAGCTAATGTTATAAACTGGTTCAATCTGTATGCTGCCGGCCTTCCGGACGATGATTTCAGAGGCTATTTAAAATTGAGAAAAAAACCTGAAAAGAAAGACGGGTACTATTATTTAGGCGAAGAAGTGATGGGCGATGCAGACGACGGCAAAAAGATAAAAGAATATCATTGGTTGATCACCTACAGCGACACACTTCCTTTTTCTTATATGACCCGGAAAGAATACTTATTGATTCAAAAGAAAAGATTGGAGAAAAACATAATGGACTCCCCTTCCGAAAAATCATACAATGAAAAGTTTATCAGTAATATCAATGAATATTTAAAAAAATCCGACAAAGAGCTGAATCAGCCAGCCATCAGCCGCTGGAATGATGAAGAAAGATTTGAAGGATTCGTTGAAGAAGGTTCATCCAATTCTTTTATAGCCATAAAATATAATCCTGATTATTATCATAAAAAATTAGCCAGGTCTGTTCCACAATTTTTTACTGTTGTTTATAAGATATCGCATGGAGACCCTGTATTCGAAGAAAATATAGAGGCGATAAAGAAAGCCGTTGATTTCGCGGCGTTAAAAAGCAGGCTGGGGAAATAACAAACAATCTTTTTAAATATCCTGCTTTTCAGGGATAGAAGCCATGGTATATAAATACCATCTTTATTCCATCAATAACAATCAACCTACGTAACATGAAAAAAATATTTTTTCTTTCCTTGCTGATAGCTCTTGCAATCAGTGGTGCACATGCACAAATAACACCGGTTAATAAGACCAAAGTAAAGCCACCGGTGCAACAGGTTCCGTCAAAAATTATTACGCCTGTACCAGATGAACCAAAGACTACGCCACCACCACCTGCGCCCCCGGTAAATAAAGAGAATGCTGGTACCCAGAATGCTCCTGTATATGCCTTAACGTCTGCGAGGGTTCGCATCAGAACAGGAAATGATAATAAGGAATTCCCTTCCAAAGTTTATTCAACCCTTATGGCAAAAGCTACGCCTGCAAACTGGCGTAATTATATTCAGATCAATTTGGGTAATGAGATGAAAATAAACTCTGATACAGAGTTTGGTCTTGGACTGGAAGGTGCACCTATACCATTGACAACCTTTCAAAGTGCCGGATTAAAATTGAACATACAGTATACACCCAATTTTTTTGCGGATGCATGGAAAATAGAAAGTATTACCCTGATCCTGGAATTTAAAGATGCGGATGGAAACCTGCATCCAACGCTCGGAAACAAAACAATCGTATTCAACAATGCGTATGGTTTTTTAAATAGTGAATACCGGAATATCGACTGCTTTGCTGATGGATCCTTTGTGCCGATGACCTCAGTTATAAGAAAATAGCGTTCCAGTTTAACAGTCTATCAGTCGGCAGTCAATCTCCGAAGCCAGTAAAATAATTACAGGTATAGTAAACTGACTGCCGACTGCCGACTGCCAACTGCCCACTGCCCACTGCAACATTAAACTCCCTATCATGCAAACGAGATACAAACCTATAATCATACTTATATTCCTGGTAACTACTATACAGGCTGTTGCTCAAAAGCAAACCTTTGATCTTGTTACTTTCATTCCACCAAAAGCATGGGCCAAACAGGTGACTGAAAATTCCGTTCAGTTCAGCAAAGCAGATTCACTGAAAGGAGCGTTTTGTATGATCTCATTGATAAAATCTATACCCGGCACAGCGGATTCAAAAGATAATTTTAATGCAGGTTGGGAAAATATTGTCAAAGAAATGGTCACTGCATCCGCGGCTCCGGAGATGTATCCGGTGGCGGTAGAAAATGGATGGGAAATTCAGAGCGGATATTCGTCATTTGAGATAGAGGAAGGCAAAGGCGTTGCCATGTTAGTAACGGCCACCGCTGACGGAAAGATGGTGAACCTTATCATTCTTACCAATTCGGATATGTATGAAAAAAATATTGCTGACTTCCTCGCGTCTCTCAAGTTGAAGAAGCCGCCAGTTAACGCTCCGCAAAAACCTGTCGTTAGCAATTCACCTGTTATCGGGTTGTGGGGAGTAGCTACAACTACAGCATCTGCTTATCAAATGAGTATAAGTGAAGGAACCATTGTCACACAATACAATTTCAAAGCTGATGGCACCTATAGTTTCACGATAAAAACATTTCAGTATCTGCTAGAGCATCTTCTTTTGACAAGAGAAACCGGCACTTACATAATAAATGGTACAAGTATCACGATCATTCCACAGAAATCGGTGACTGAAGCCTGGACGAAAAAGAATGGCGATGATTGGGGTAAACTTGTATCTACTCAAAAAAGACAACTTGAAAAAGCTACCTACCAGTTTTCCATTGAGGACTATGGCCTCGGAGCCGTACTGATATTGAAAGCAGATGGTCCGACAAAAAGAGATGGCATGTTCAATAATTCGGCTAAAGATGCATGGGTATATCCCGCAAAGTCGGGAGCAGAGTTGATCAGGTTGCCGGAAGGGAACAGGTGATGGATAACTCAAAAGTACAGGCAGTTACTGACCGTTGATCTTTTTCGCCACTATCCTTTCTCCGATCATCTCTTTAAAATTTCTGCTAACCGGTATACAATGCTGTCCGATAAATAACTGGTTTCCCTCTATGCTTTTTATTTTTTCAAACGAAATGATAAATGATTTATGCACCTTGATAAAACGATCAGCCGGTAGACATTCTTCCATGCTTTTCAATGTACGGTACACCAGGTATTTTTTATTGTCAGTATGAAGCAGGATATAATTATCAGCCGCTTCCACAAAAAGCAGTTCATTCAAAAATATCTTTTCATGGCGGCCATTTAACTTTACAAAAAAATAATCATTCTCTTTTGAAACAGTAAGACCAGCCTGCATAGTATGGAAATCCTTTGCCTTATGACAGGCTTTATGCAATCGGTCAAAAGAAATGGGCTTTAATAAATAATCGATCACACCCAACTCATAACTCTCCGGTGCATAGTGGTTGTATGCAGTGGTAAGAATAACCATTGGTGGTTGTTGCAGGTTTCGCAGCAGGTCAAATCCGTTCAGCTTGGGCATTTCAATGTCGAGAAATATAAGTTCAATAGTTTGTTTGGACAATAATTCCATCGCCTGCAAAGCGCTTTCCACGATGCCTGTTACTTCCATAAAATCAATCGTGCTGATGTCTTCCGCTAACCCGTTGCGGGCGAATGGTTCATCATCTATTATGATACATCGCAGTTTCATGTCAGTTCCAGTTGCAGGGTTAACTCAAATCTTTCATGATCCTGTTTCATCACCAGTTGATGTAAACCAGGATAAAGAAGTTCCAGTTGCTTTTGTATATTCTTCAGGCCGATACCACCAGGTTGTTGTCCG
>JBDTPD010000423.1:0-4472 GCA_039932855.1 Chitinophagaceae bacterium
ATTGAATTCATCTCTGTTATGAATGATTACTTTCGGTTCATCCAACAATTTAAACTCCATGATATCAAACGGCTCAGCCACGGCCAATCCGAGTATATCGAAACCGCAGACGAGGTTGGCGACTGTAGCCGGAGATTTTATTATAATGATGCCCCCATCCCTTAAAGGGGTGTTCTGAAGTTTACTCATTAATAAAACTTTTCCTAGTGATCATTTTTAAAATATATTTTCAAATCATAATTATTTTTCCAAGCCCCCCTTTAGGGGATGGGGGCATTTATACTTTCCCAGCACGTATCACATCCGCAAAAACTCCACTCGCCGTCACTTCTGCACCAGCACCCGCTCCTTTGATCACCAATGGTTGATCTTTGTACCGATCGGTATAGAATAATACCACGTTATCTTTTCCATACAAATGATAAAGATCATGCTTCGGATCGATGTGTTGCAATCCTACTGATGCTTTGCCGTTGTTATAGGAGGCTACGAATTTCAATTTACAGCCTTCTTTGCTGGCTTTCTCGTATAATTTTTTGAAATGATCCTCTTCTTTAGCCATGGCCGCATAAAAATCTTCCACACTTCCCTGCATACAAGAGGCTGGCATGAATGTATTATTAGCGATCTCATTCATTTCGATCTTTTCACCTGCTTCACGGGCCAGGATCATGATCTTTCGCATCACATCAGTGCCACCAAGATCGAGACGCGGATCCGGCTCCGTATAACCTTCGTCCTGCGCCTGTTTTACCACATCGGCAAATTTTTGTGTACCATCATAATTATTAAATACAAAATTCAAGGTACCGCTTAATACTGCTTCAATACGATTAACTCTATCGCCACTGCGTAAGAGATCGTTTAGTGTACCGATGACAGGAAGTCCTGCACCGACATTTGTTTCAAATAAGAACTGGCAATTATATTCATTTGCCAAGTCCTTTAATCGCTTATAATTTTCATACGCCGATGAAGCAGCAATTTTATTACAGGCAACAACGGAAATACTTTTTTGAAGAAAACGATCATAGATGGCTGCTACTTTATCATTAGCGGTGACATCCACAAAAATGGTATTGCGCAGGTTACGCGAGATGATACTATCGGCAAATTTTGACAGATCAGCGGCTTCCCCTTTCTCCAATTTTTCTTTCCATTTATCCATGGGTATCCCTTCTTCTTCCATCACCATCTTACGACTATTGCTTAATCCAACTACGCGCACCTGCAAACGCATTTGCTGCTGCAGGAAACTTGCCTGCTGCTGTAATTGTCCGAGGAACTTAGCTCCTACGTTTCCTGTACCGACTATAAATAGATTCACTTGCTTATAAGTTGTTTCGAAGAATTCTTCGTGTAATACATTTATTCCTTTGCGAACATCTTTGGTAGAAATAACCGCAGAGATATTTTTCTCTGATGATCCTTGTGAGATCGCGCGGATATTCACACCGTTTCGCCCCATGGCGCCAAACATCCGCCCGCTGATCCCCGGATGACTTTTCATACTCTCCCCTACCAGCGCAACGATAGAAAGTTCTGTTTCTATTTTCAGCGGTTCTACTTTATTCAAAGCAATTTCATTGGTAAAGGCGCCATCGACTGCCAGCTTTGCTTTTTTAACAGCAGCTTCTTCGATACCAACGCAAATAGAATGTTCAGAAGAACTTTGTGTGATCAGGATCACATTTATCTTTTCACTGCTCAATGCTTCAAATAATCTTTTGGAAAATCCTGGTATACCGATCATACCACTTCCTTCAAGACTGATGAGTGCAATATTATTGATGCTGGAAATACCACGAACGATATTTCCATTTTTTGCAGCGCCTGATTCAATCAGTGTGCCTTCATCCTGCGGAGAAAATGTATTCTTGATCCATACCGGTATATTTTTCGTCATCACCGGCTGGATAGTTGGCGGGTAAATAACTTTCGCACCAAAATGAGAAAGTTCCATTGCTTCCTGGTAAGAGATATGTGGGATGATGCGTGCATTGCTGGTAAGACGTGGATCGGCAGTCATCATACCGCTGACATCTGTCCATATTTCCAACTTCGTAGCTTTTACAGCAGAAGCAATGATAGCAGCTGTATAATCAGAACCGCCTCTTCCAAGAGTAGTAGTCACCCCGTTTTTATCTTTTGAAATAAATCCCGGCATTACATATAATGAAGAAGAGTTGCTGGTAAAGAAATCATTGATCTTTTTATTGGTAGCGGCAAAATCAACTTCAGCAGCTGTAAATACAGAATTGGTTTCAATCAGGTCTCGTGAATCTTTCCAGGTATTATCTGTTTTTTCTGCTTTGAATTTTGCAGAAATAATTTGAGAAGAGATCCATTCACCATAGCTGCTGATACGATCTTTGGAACGTGGTGTTAATTCACCTAAAAGAAAAATGCCATTGCAGATATCTTCTATTTCATTACAACTTTTTTTCACCAAACTCAATAACTGACTTTGATGAGCAACTGGTATTAGTTGTTTGACAGCATCAAGATGACGTTGTTCAATAACTGTTAGTTTTTCTTTGTAGGACTCATTGCCTTCAGCAGCCAGTTCAGCAGCACCAAGCAAAAGATCTGTAACGCCTCCTAATGCGGATACAACGACAATTGTACCTCCTGTACCTGAAGAAGAGGTAAGAGAATTTTTAACGATAGAAATAACTTTATTTATGTTGTCTGCGTTGGCTACTGATGTACCGCCGAATTTTAAAACCTGCATTGTTCGATAATTGAAAGATGAATGATTACACTGATGATTAAAAGAGGAGTTACTCTTTGTGAAGCTTGGGTAAGCCCAGGGTTGATATGGTAATTACAATCCGCTTTAGCGGATTGTCCCTGTTGTTGTAATAATAATGGAAGTAGTAGCAATGGAGAACACTGCTTTAAAAGAAGCCGAAGTAATTAATGAGGCGATATGTTGATGATTACTTACCACGTTGTTAAGTGGTGCACAAGATAACTAGGAAATATGAGACAGAAAATTATTTCACCAATGATTCAGCTGCTTTTTTTACGCTGCCTGATTGTAATAACAACTGTTTGGTTTTCTCATAATCAGTGAGCTTCATGCGTTCCATCAGCATTTTCACTCCACGATCTATGAGTTTCTCATTAGTAAGTTGCATGTTGACCATCTTATTATCTTCTACCCGGCCGAGATGGATCATCACAGTGGTAGAGATCATATTCAATACTAACTTTTGTGCGGTACCGCTTTTCATTCTTGTACTGCCTGTAACGAACTCAGGTCCTACTACCACTTCAATCGGAAAATCAGCAGCAGCGCTAACAGGTGTATCCGGATTACAGGAAATACTTCCGGTGATGATACCTCTTTTACGACATTCATTCAACGCACCAATTACATAAGGAGTGGTACCACTGGCAGCGATACCAATCACTACATCTTTATTAGAAACATGAAATGCTTCGAGATCTTTCCATCCCTGTTCAGCATCATCTTCTGCAAATTCAATAGCAGTAGTAATTGCTTTTTCACCACCAGCAATGACGGCAATGACTAATCCGTAAGGAACTCCGTATGTTGGCGGACATTCACTCGCATCAACAACAGCGAGACGGCCGCTGGTACCAGCGCCGATATAAAATAAACGGCCACCCATCAGCATTTTATCACTGACGGCCTCAGTTAATTTTTCAATTTGTGGAATAGCGGCTGCGACTGCAGCAGGAACTGTTTTGTCTTCCTGGTTAATGTGTAAAAGAATCTCGCCCGTAGACATTTTCTCCAAATGACGATAAGAACTAGTTTGCTCAGTAATTTTCTCAAATGCCATAAATCTTCTCTTTTAACTGTGGTAATCGATCAATCCATTCATTGGTTTCTTCAATACTTTCCCCATTTCAAACTCATACGATTGACACAAACTTTTCAATACATCTTTAAATCCGAATGCCACACTACCCACAAAGTTCACCGGGTATTTCCATATTTCATTGTATTTGCAAAGATGGTTAAAGAAAAAATCATTCAGGCCATCTTCGATGATATTTTCTACCATATAATGGTTGCGGTTTTCTGCAAGAAACTTTGTAAAACCAGCCAAATACCTGTTTGGCAATGGCTTTTTATAAACGTTTTCAAGTATCTCTGTAGTATTTGTCAGATAGGTAAGATCAAACCTGCCGCGAAGTTCCTCATCGAACGTACCATATAAATAATATTGGATCACCTTACGTCCCAGGTAGGCACCACTACCCTCGTCACCCAGTACGTATCCGAGACCAGGACTATTACTGATAATTTTTTTCCCATTATAATAACAGGAATTGGAACCTGTACCTAAAATACAGGCCACTCCTTTTTCATCACCACATAATGCCCTTGCAGCGGCCAGCATATCGTGAGTAACATCAATCGACGCACTGGGAAAAAACTGGCGAAGCGCTTTTTTTACCAGCTTCACATTATCAGGATTAGCACAGCCTGTACC
>JBDTPD010000424.1:0-4470 GCA_039932855.1 Chitinophagaceae bacterium
TTTGCATCACATTCATAGCTATGCTTATCACCGGTCCTTCCGGGTAGCCGATAGCTCTTAATTCTTTTCCTGTTATGTTTAATTTGCTCATTTCAATCTTTTAAATTTTTTTTAAGACCTACTGGCCGTATAATTTTTTTCTCATACTGATCAGCAGTTTATTTACTTCATCCATATCCGGCTCTTCCGGCAGGTTAGATTTACTATATAAATCAGGTAACCTGTTCTTGATTACTTCCGCTTTTGCAACGAGATCCTCATATTCATAAAGTCCCTGTTTGATGTCCAGCAGGAAATTTCTATCCTTACGGAAAACATTGATACTTCCTTCTGTTGCTATTTCTTCTGCCATCATTAGTAATCTGAATACATGCATCATGTTTTTTGAATCATAATTCTTGCCATGTGACATAGTAGTGAGGTAGCGATCTTCATTTCTCTTTTCTACCCAGTCCCAGTATTCACGATACTTCTTACAATAGACAGAATAACCATCGCGATTAAAATATAAAAGCGCTACAGGTTGTTGTCCTTTCGGAATACTACTAAGGCTCACATCATTCGCTTCCTGTTTTTTCGCTATTCCGGAATAATTCATGCCTGAAGAATAATAAAGATTAAAACAGTCCTTCAGATGCGAAACAGCAGTAAGACCCATATTCTCTTGTAAATAATTATTCATTTCCAGGTATTGCACTAATGGAATGCTTTTGTCACCGGCATATACAAAACAAAAATCAAGTACTGACTTTCTTTCTTCTTCGACCGGGTTAACGATCTTCTTCTCGAGTCCATATGCTTTCTTTATTTGAGTATACGCATAGTTGGCAAATGATTTTTCGCATAATTTGGATAAGAACATTCCAGATGTTACCATATCCATGATAGAATGCCGAAAGAGAACACAATCCTGCGGTGTTGCTAATAACTCGAGTATATTGGGATTATTTTTTGAAAGTAGTTCTATAAACCTTTTCAATTCATAATACACAATATCATTCGTCTCATTCGATACCTGTGGTGTATATTCTAATGAATAAAATTCATTCTCAGGTAATACAAAAACACCTCGGATATCAGTATCCGACGCAGGTGTGTTCAGGCCATAGGCTTTACTACCGGTGATCACTTCAAATATCAACAGTCCATTTTCCTTAACCTTTTCTATCGTTAGCTTCTCCATACAA
This sequence comes from Chitinophagaceae bacterium, assembly GCA_039932855.1. Lineage (GTDB taxonomy): Bacteria > Bacteroidota > Bacteroidia > Chitinophagales > Chitinophagaceae > JAJKIP01. The sequence goes on from JBDTPD010000424.1 coordinate 1,188, forward strand.
TACTTTTAAAAAGAACTCATCCAATAAATAAATATCGCTGTTATTCACACCATGATGTTCACCAGACGCCTCCAATGTTAAAAACAGATTTCTTATCCATTTATCCAGCAGATCATTTTTCTGATGCAAATATTTCTCTCCTACTGTTGCTTTTAATTTTACAAGCTGCCGGAGTTCGTCTGCTATTAGCTGATCTGCATATTTCAATAATCCTTCAAGGTGCATTGGTAATACAGACTTATCATTCAATATCCAGTTACACGACAGCAATGAACGAACGAGATAAAAAAAGTTTTTCAATCTGAATTCCTGCTGATCCAGTATATCTTCCCAATACTTTTTAGCGATGGAATAATGATGATAATAGACTGCAGTCGGTGAATAATATTGTTCTATTAAGTACTGAAAATCTTTCTTAAACCCTGGTTTTGAATAATATTCTATCGGTGACTGAAAACGTTCTATCAAAGGGTTGTTTGATTTCTTTAATAGTAACAAGCTTTTCCTGATATCCCATCCGGTGATATCAAAATCATCTTTGGTCATTACTTCAACCGTATCCTTTCTTTCAAAAAGTGATAAATACCAATCTTTTTCATGCCGGTAAAGAAAACGGATATCGTAATCACTGTCAGGAGATGGAAATCCCCAGGCACGACTACCTGTTTCGCAAGCATAAAGTATTTCTATCTTATACTTTGCTTCTATCTGCTTCAGCGATTCGATTATCTTTTCCATACATCTAATTTACTAATGTGAATTCATTTTTTATCTTCTCCATTTGTGAAATATGCCGCCTGGCATGTTGTCCCAAAAAGTAGATATAATGATATACATCTATTTTACCAATATTATTAACGCTCATCATAGTATTGTGCAAAATTCCCTCTCCATTTTTTAATTTATCAAGTAATACCAGACACTCATCCAACTGTGCCTGTAATTTTATTTTGACATCGGCCAAATCCACACTATTTACCGGCTCCATGTGCGCAGGTCTGTTCCATTCAAAAGAACGATGCTTTCCTACCACTTCAATTTTTTGCCAGTCAAAATGATAATCAGCCAGAAGTGTTTTCATATCTGCCTTTGCTGACTTCTCCATCGCCTTTGTTGTTCCTTTCCGGATCAATATTAACAGAAAGTGATTTGTCAGCGAAATATGAATGAGAATCTGGTTGATTGTCCATCCACCTTTAGCAGGCGTATAGTTCAATAAATTCTTATCAGTATCAAAACATTCAAATACTTCTGTAAATGTTTGTGTTAGGCTCGTTCTTATTCTGCCTATAATATCGTTAATCATAAAATGATTTTAGTAAAACATTACTCCGGCTGTTACAACCGGAGTAATGTTATTTTTGAGGAACAAAGATCTGCTTCAACTGCTCGATCAGCATACCGTTTCCGCTAACACTGATATTGTTGATCTTCTCGGCGATCTTTTCTACATATTCCATTTCCTTCAACTTCCACAACATCGCGTTTTCTTCCATTAACTTAGCAGTATTCAGCAAGCTACGGGTACTCGCAGTTTCTTCACGACGCATGATGGTATTTGCCTGTGCTTTTTTCTCGGCAATCAATACCTGGTTCATGATCTCTTTTACATCACCAGGCAAGATGATATCACGGATACCGAAACCATTTACTTCTACTCCCAATGCTTCCGCCTTTTCTTTTACATTCTGCAAAATAAATGGCGCAATGGCTTCTTTCTTATCCAGCAATTCATCAAAGCTGAAACCAGCGATATACTCACGCAATGCTAACTGAAAAGCTACATACAATTGTTTATCGTAGTCTTTGTTTTTCAACAACGCCTGCTCGATGGAAACAACCTTGTACTGCGCCCATGCATTGATACGCAACGCAGCTTTGTCCTTGGTCAGGATCTCCTGTCCGTTTACTTCCAGCTGCTGCTGACGTGTATCGACTTTCCCAACGAAGATCACAATACTGTTCTTCCACCACTGGTATACGCCGCTTTCCAATACACGCACGTATTTACCATCAACGAACAGCAATGCTTTTTCAAAGCTTTCTACAGTATAGCTACGCACGTAAGGAATTAACAAACGGTTCTGCAAAGCAGAGTGTGGTATATCTGCACCAATATCGATCTTACTGATATCCGCACGGATAAATTCATACTGCACCACACTTTTCCAGTAAGTATAACGACCTGCAGTCAATATTTCTTTCAGCAAACCATTCTCGTAACGCAATACGACCTCGTTATCCTTTACTTCCACTACATAGAGGATATCTGCCAATAAAGCATCCTTCAACAGAATGTTTAATTCTATTGGTGCTTCAAATGGTTTGGTCATGTTATACACATAGACTTCTTCATTTTTCCAGAACCAATATTTTCCGGTCATCAGCATACGCTGGTACACTTTGTTTTTAAATACCAGTCCTACCTGGTACTCATTGATTTTTACTTTTTTCATAAATCCTCCTTGTTCCTTTACGGGAATATTTTAATCAATCATTTTATTGTCAAAGCTGGCTCCTGTTCACCATCATGTATTCACGGAGACATGATTTCCTGTTATTACCCGAAGCAGTTCATTAGCTTTTGCAAATCCGGCATGCCGGATAAAAAAATCACTAAGGAAGTGAAGCGATTGTCAAACGATCCATCTATGTCCGCAAGTGTCAACCTGATTGCAACTTTCCTTTTTTCTAAAAGAAATCGCGATCATTGCCGGCAAACAGGATCAACTTCAAGTCCATCATTTTTAAAGAAGCGATGTACTTCTGTTCTACCAGTTTGAACTATTCCGTTTTCACGGAAACAGGATTCGAACCTGTACGTAGGAGCTGTTACTCTACCATTGAGTTACCGGACTAATCCGAGAGGGAATCGAACCCCCGACCCACAGCGGGTTGTGCTGGCTGGTTCTGATTCAACAATAGCATACAAATAGCTACCGCGTTTGTACTGTTGTGTGGTTTACGCACTAACCTGGATTGAATGAAACAGATCCGACCATCTTCCTGTTAAGAAAGCTTTTGCGTTGATGAATAACATCAACAATTATGTAAAGAATTTTAATTCAATAACATCCCCTGTCTTTTAAATCCTATTACTTCTACCTTTTTTGCCTGTTGCTGTTTTTCATGCGGGTTCGTAATTTCCGCCACAGTCATTGGTTCAGTAATGGATTGTTTAAATCCCAAATGATCACTGAGCTTTTGTGCTTTATCAGTGTTCAGTTTACCAAATTCATATTTTGCGATCAATCTTCCCTTTCTTGTCAATGCACTATCGATC
>JBDTPD010000425.1:0-4468 GCA_039932855.1 Chitinophagaceae bacterium
TTTGATAAGAATAGTTATATAGGAGATGAGAGACAATAGTAATCCACCGATTAACAAGTAATCATAAATTGTTTTTAATCTGGCGAAGAAGATAAACGAAATAATAACAGATACTATACCAATTATAAGAAAAATATGTCTTAAAGAAAATTGCATAAATTATTTTCCGAAAAATTATTATTTATTAAAAGATTTATTTTGAAAAAAGATTTCGCATAGTTCTTATTTGCTGATGGTAATATGAGTGGTAGTAGATTTTTTATTCCCCCTTAACTGGATGGCAACAATCTCATACATCCCGATATATGGACGGTTCTCGACCTCTTCTGTTTTCCATATCGTTTCGCCAAACTCATTCCAGTCAGGATCCTTTCGCAGATCTTTTACTTTAGCAAAGAGTTTTGTCTCCCAAAATTCAGGATTGAGATCCGTTGAATTCTCTTTGAAGAAATTCCACTCCTGCAGATTATTGAAGAATTGTAATCGTCCATTTTCATCATCTTCTGCTTCGAAATAAGTAACATCGGATTTTTCGTAATACCACTTGCCTTTATATTTTACTCCTTTGACGATGTAAGCATATGTCTGAGGAATATCACCCAGGAAGCCACTGTCCTTAATGTTTTTGCCTGAAATGATCTGTACATTCTTATCCTTGTTATCTGTATGCAATTGTTTAAAATCCTGCAATGATGACTGTTTGAGAAAAAATCCAACGAATTTTGTTTTATCCGTACTAATCATTCCCTGGTAGAGATCAGTGACATTGATGTTAGTATCGCTTTTGGGAATAATCATCTTGATGAAATTTCTATCAAATGCCTTTCTGTAATATTTCTCTGTCAATACATCCAGCCGATCCTTGTATATCATCGCTTCCTTTTTCAGCGTAGGACTATTAGCTGCTACTTTATGGATAATATCATCAAGTGCAAAGGAGAGACTATTGCTGATCGTGCAACTCAGTGTGCTATCCTTACAGCTAAATTCGAAACCAGGATTTACCCAATCACCAATATAAGTTGTGTCCATCAATAAAGAATTGGTAGTGTGGTTATACAATTGAACAGACAACTTAGCAAAGCTCATTCCGTTATCCTGAAAAAATTCCAGCCTGGGAAAATTCAACACATATTGGAGTTTTTCGTCTGTAGCTAATTTTCCTAATTGGGCAAGATCGCCAGTTGATTTGACCTTACTCAGCAGGATCATCAGGTTGGGAAATTTTTCAAAGAAGCGATAAGCGAGATACTGTTCGCTCATAAAACTCACCTGCCCAAAAAAATCAATGGTTTTATCGTACGATACTTCCCTTTTGATCATCTCCTGGATATTGGGAGGCTGTTTAAGGAATTCAGCTGTCTCAAAACCTTTTTCCTGGTTAGTCTTACCTGCCGTATCATTCTTAAAAATAGAATCCATCATCGCTAATTCCTTTTCAAATACCTTATCATATTTCACTTCATTGGGCGTAAGTATAAGTATTTGCGGTTCGTATGGTTGCTGACTGTAATTAATTAAAAAAGAAAAGAGGAAGCTGTATAAGAAGAAGGCTTTTTTCATTTCGCAGGAGTTATGAATGCTGAAGGTATATAAAAGAATTTTGCCGGGAAGGCGGTAAGACGATAAGAAACGTTTCTTATCGTCTTATCGCCTTCCCGGCATATAAAAAAAGAGTCCCTCCTGGAAAGGAGGGACGAATATTCACATGAGAAAACTAAAACTCTTTATTACTGGCCACCCTGTCCCACTCTGCTCTGTTCATCGAGTGATGAAGTACTTTTTTTCCGTGGCTGATTTTGTTGCGTTGATTTACCAAAGCGATAAGTAAACGTGGCTGACAACTGGCGATTATCCCACCTGTTATTGATCTTCACATACAGGTTACCATAGTTAGTTAACCCTGCATACCGCTGCCATGCAAACGGATCACGCAGATTCAATTTCAATGTTCCTTTTCCTTTCAATACCTGGCGCGTACCACCTATATTCATCATATACATCGGCTGACTGATGGATAAATTATCAACTCCTTTGCCACGATACCAACCGCTCAACTCCAGCGACATTTTCTTAGATACCGTAAACGTGTTCGTCAAATTCACCATAAACGATGTATAAGAAATATCTATAGGATCATTATCATAAATACCCTGGTAACGATTATTGAATACGTTAGTATAAAGGTTCAGGTTCCACCATTTAACCACCGGCTGCTGCCATGTCATAGCAATACCTATATTTCTATACTTCGATACATTATCTATTGTTGCATATACAATACCTGATTGAATATCCTGCCGCAGTATCTGCGCTATTACATCAGAAGTAGTACTATAGTTGACTGTCGTGATCAGTTTATTATTCAAAGAATGGCTCAACTCAAAATTGTGCGTGAACTGTGGTAATAAGAATGGATTACCTACACGATACGATAATGAATCAAGGAAATAAGTAAATGGATTCAGATCCTGGTAGTTTGGTCGATTGATGCGGCGACTATACGAGAACGTCAGTGTATTATTTGCATTCACAGTATAACTGATGAATGCTGTTGGGAAAAGATTGGTGAAGTTGCGCTTGAACGTTGAGTCATTCGTCACCTGGTGACCTTTCGCAATAGTATTCTCTAATCTCAATCCACCCTGGAATGCCCATTTCTTTACTGATTTGTTTACATTCAGATAAATAGCATTGATATTTTCATCATACACAAAATGATTGGAACGGCTATCTGCGTCCCATTTGTCTCCAACCAGGCGATCATAATTTACAAGGTTGTCATTGGTAACATAACTTGTTTTAAAACCTGCTTCCATATTACCACCTTTCTTAAAAGGATGTGTAAAATCAGCTTTGGCAGAATATATCTTAATATCAGATGGCAAATGACCACGCAATAACAACGCATCACTTGTTTGCTGACCACCTGCATTAAAGAAATTCGTCGTTAATAATATATTGGAATTGTTACTGTAGGTAACAAAATCAAGATCCGCCGTTAATTCCGTACCGGTTGTATCAAACACGTGACGGTAGTTAAAATTACCAGTGAAATTGCTGAAGTTGATATGATTTTCTGTATTGGAAACGAGTACCGATGTTGGTTGATGATTTTCATCCGATAAAGTAGTTTTTGTTACCGGCGTTGGATGTCCTTTGAATAAGAATCCACTGACCACAACACCAAATGTATTCTTCTTATCAGCATACAGATCCATACCCAGTTTCAATGTGTGATTGTTGTTGCCGAATTTAAATCTTGTCGATACATCTGAGAAACCTGTCAGGGTATTATTATTATCACGGAACTGTCTGTTGATCGTCAATGCTGCACCTCCACGGAAATAATTTGGATTATAGCTGCCAAAGAAATTGATCTTATTCTTGCGATAATTAAAATTCACACTTGTTTGTGCTCTTGGATTTATATAGAGGTTGTTATTATATTTTAATGTACTTCCTGTGGCTCCTATCATCACTGAACCATTGAAGCCTGCTGCTTTTCCTTTCTTTGTTTTAATATTAATAATACCAGAATTACCAGCTGCATCATATTTGGAAGAAGGATTGGTCATGATCTCGATCTGATCAAGCGATGAAGCAGGCGTATTCTTTAAAAGATTAGCCAGGTCAGTAGCAGAGAGGTATGTTTGTTTGCCATCCATCATCACGATCACACCGGCTTTACCACGCAAACTGATGTTACCATCATTGTCGACAGAGATACCAGGAGATTTCTCCAGGATTTCCATTGCAGTAGCGCCTGCGCTGGTTGGTGATGCATCGACATTGACAACCGTCTTATCAATTTTCATTTCGATGAAAGGTTTTTTCGCAGTAACAGTCACCCCTGTTAATCCTTTCGCGCTTTCTTTCATCTGCAGCGTCTTTATCGCTAATGGAGAATTGGAAGCGGTCAATGAAAAAATCTCACTCGTTGTTTTATCACGACCAACAGAAGTAGCTGACAGGAAATAGCTCCCTTCATTAATATCATTAAATTCATAGTTACCGTCTTTGTTTGTAACAGCTACTTTGATCAGAGATGAATCACTTGCTTTGAGGAGAGAAACTGAAACAGATTGTAACGGCTTTGAACTATTATCAGTAAAGGTGCCTGCTATCTTACCTTTCGCTGTTTGTGCAAAGGTTGCAAAGCAAAACAACAGCAGGATGACGGAAGTGAAAGCCTTTCTCATTTTGGTAGTACAGGTTTATGGTCTTTGAACAATTCCTGCCAAAGATGCAATCCAAAAATTTACTGACGAATACAAATATGACAACCTTCGTACTTTCAGTGTTGAAGGGCAATAATCCTTATACCAAGGTATAGATGGTCATATTTGAGGTTGATTATCAGCAGGTGTGAAAATGTTTTAACATCTGATCCTATCCAGGTATTTAAACGAACAAATGGTAGTATTAGTCGTAGCTCGTTGTATGTTAGTGCAGGGTTAGTGGGGCG
>JBDTPD010000426.1:0-4464 GCA_039932855.1 Chitinophagaceae bacterium
CCTGCTCCATCTGCCTGTGCATTTCCACCCTTGCCACCAGTAGCGCCAATTTTATTTCCATTACCAATGATATTGTCTGCATGAATGAAAATAATACCTCCACCGTTTGCACCACCCAGCGTTAATACAGCATTGTTATTATGGCCGGCACCACCACCACCGCCAGCAAAGATCTTTTTACCATTCCAGCTACTCATCGCTTTGCCACCTTCACCTTTGAATGCAGCTGAACAGCCTGACGAACTGGAATTTCCTCCACCTAATCCACCTCTGCTTAGGTTAGCCCCACCACCACCACTGTTGTTGTGATTGTTACCACCGCCCCCACCATTGGCAGGTGCACCACGACCGCCACTTTGTGCCACGGTTACATCGGCGATGCCTTCACCTTTATAAGCGCCGTTCTGCGGAGCACTTGATGACCCATTGTATACATAACCACTCATTGTATTGGTACAGGTAGTATTGCTTTGTACAAATGCGCCACCACGAAAACCGCTTCCACTAACACTGATCGATTGATTCATTATTAAATCTTCTTCTACGAACAATGCGATCACACCACCTGTACCTGTTGTATTGTTCCATGGCGCTGCAGTAATAGCACCCGTTACATTCGCATTTACATATTCGCCGAACTGGACCAATTGTACTTTGCCGGCAACGGGAGAATAAGTATTCAATAGTGTATGAACAAAAAATACTGAATCACCAATGATGGTACAGATTGTTCCTATTTCATAATTACCTGCGTCATTCAAAGCAGTAGTATCACCAAATGCTGATGAGTTTGCTGTATTGATCGTAGCTCCTTTCATTTGTATCAATAATACTTTTGCCGAAGGCGTTAAGCCGGTAGTACTACTTACACGTACGCATGCTTTGGCTGGAATTACTTCTACTACCTTCTGATAAATATTTACGGTACCGCTGATATTAGTTGTCTGGGAGAAAAGAGAAGGGATAAATAAAACGACAAATAGCCACGATAAGGCGGCTCTGATAAGAGACGTATGCAAGTTTTGGTGGTTTGTCATAACATAATTGGATATACTTGCTGATAAAAAAGTAATACAATTTCAGCGGTAATGAAAGAAATTACACGGTTTCAATAGGGGAATACACTGTTTTTGAGTAGAAACACGAGCTGTTGTAGTGAATTTCGCTAATTAGAGTGGGCAGTTTTTCAGTCGGCAGTCGCAGCCTGAAATTAATTACAAACTTTATGTGTTCAGGATAGAAATACTTTTCTTTTATCAGACTACGACTGCCGACTGCCGACTGGTAGACTGCCTGCACCAAAAGCAAACTGATATAGATTGAACGGCTTGTGTTCGGAGAAGTTTTTCTCAATGGCTTTCATGAGATCAGCCTTACTGATATCTTTCATGCGGTGCTGCTGGATGAGCCAGTAAGCTCTTTCTGCAAGCAACCAGAATTTCTTATCGGTGAGATGTGATTTTTGTAATTCATGGAGAATGATATCGAGTAATTCTTTTGTTCCTTCTTTTTGCGAAGCGACTGTTTTTAGAACCGGCACTTCATTATAATGTTTGCTGAATGCAGGTGCAAGCATCAATCGGAGATTTCTTACAAACATATCAGCATCGGGACGATCAGCTTTGTTGACTACAAATACATCAGCGATTTCCATCAGACCTGCTTTCATTGTTTGTATCTCATCTCCTGCTTCCGGTACCATCACTACAATAGTCAGGTCGGCTAATCCTGCTATTTCTATTTCACTTTGTCCTACTCCTACTGTTTCTACAATGATATGATCAAATAGAAATGCTTTCATCAGTTCTGTGATCTCCACGATCTTTGGATGTAAGCCGCCCATAGAACCGCGCGTGGCCAATGAACGGATGAATACATTTGGATGAGTATACCAGTCACTCATTCTTATCCGATCACCTAATACAGCGCCGAGATTAAAAGGGGAAGAAGGATCTACGCAAAGGACGCCAACTTTCTTACCAGCTTCAGCCAATAAACTGATCAGCGCATCAACCAATGTGCTTTTGCCGGCGCCGGGAGGTCCGGTAATGCCAATGATTTTCGTAGAAGAAGGAGGCAACGATTGCAGCAACGTCTCATAACCCGGATGCTCATTCTCTACCAGTGAAATGCTCCTTGCCAAAGCTTTTACATCCGATTGTTGAACCTGCTGTAATAATTGCTGCCATTCCATGGGGATAAAGATACGATGTTCGGTGTACGATGTTAGATGTACGATGTACGACTGTTTAAATTTTGCTTGTATTTTCAATTCCGGGCTGGCGTACATCGTACATCTAACATTGTGCTATCCTTAGTTTAAAACTAAGGATATCGCTTTATCTTGCACATATGACTGCCTGGCGGAATTCCCTTTTGTTTTTCTGTTTTCTTATAATGATAGCGGCATTGTTTTTTTCAAGAGCCTTGCTTTCTGTTAGCATGATGCTGTTTGTAGCAGTTTCTTTTTTTCATAGTGATATCAAGGGCCATATCCGCCAATTTTTTTCTTCACCACTGTTATGGGGAATGAGTTTATTGTTTATGCTCACGTTACTTTCAGGAATATGGAGCGAGGATAAAAAAGAATGGCTGACCATTCTGCGTATCAAACTTCCTTTGCTCGCACTGCCATTAGCATTTGCAGGTCCTTTTTCTTTTTCTAAAAAACAATGGGAGATCATTGCGTTTGTTTTTATCGGTATCGTAACGGCCGGAACGATCTGGTGCATGTTCAACTACGTCACCGACTGGCGGTTTATCAATGAATCTTATTTACGCGCAAAAACATTAGCTGTTCCCTTGAATAACGATCATGTAAGATTCAGCTGGCTTGTCAGCGTTACTATTTTATTAGCGGGGCTACTTTGCTGGAACAAACGAAAAGAAAACAAGATCATCGCGATTATATTAATTATTATTGTTTGCTGGCTCATCATTTTCCTGCATATACTTGCTGCACGCACCGGATTGTTTTCTTTTTATATCATCGCATTGGCCAGTGGAATATCATTGCTACTGGCAAGAGCAAAACCATGGCAGGGTATTGTTGTATTGATTTTATTAATTGCATTACCATTTGCCGCTTATCGCGTGCTACCTTCTTTTCAAAACAGGGTACGATATATTTTATACGACTATGGTTATTTTAAAGAAATGCATTATCTCCCGGGCGGTAATGATGCGTCAAGAATAATTTCATTACGTGCAGGGTGGAATTTGCTTGAACAAAATCCATTAACAGGAACTGGTGCGGGTGATATTACCACAGCAATAAAAAAATGGGATAGCGAACATTATCCGGGCATGCGTGACACTGACAAGATTTATCCTAGTAGTGAATGGTTGGTGTATGGACTTACCGCTGGTTGGGTTGGCGTTTTGCTTTTTTCTATTGTTGTTTTTATTCCTTGTTTTATACGACGGAGAAATAATTTGGCGTGGTTACTGCTGAATTTGACTGCTATGTTTGGGTTTTTATTTGATATAGGCCTCGAGGTGCAATTTGGTGTTTTTATTTACTCCTTTCTTATTTTATGGTGGTGGAAATGGTTGAAGCCGCAAAAGCAAATAACTTTGACCCATGACTAATTTCATACCCATATTTCCGCTGGGGATTGTGGTCTATCCCAATGAGCAACTCAACCTGCATATATTTGAATTGCGTTATAAGCAACTCATCGGTGAATGCTATGAACAAAAGAAACCATTTGGTATTCCTACTGTCATTGATAATAAAATGCAGGATTATGGAACGCTGGTATATATAACAGAAATGTCGGCTGTACAGGAGAATGGAGAAATGGATATCAAAACCCGCGGTGAAAAAGTATTTCGTATACTGGAGATTGTAAAAGAAATTCCTGACAAACTATATAGTGGTGCTATTGTTAATTATCCCGATAACCAGGAACAGGGAATCATTGAGTTGATGAAAAAAGTAATGACTGGTATCCGTGATCTTCATCAATTGCTGAAAGTGACAAAGGATTTTAAAAAAATTGATGAAGAAATAAAAAGTTACGAAGTCGCTCATCATATCGGAATGACATTGGAAGAAGAATATGAATTATTAGGATTGATGGATGAACGTCAACGACAGGAATATCTCAAAAGACACCTGGCAAAAGTGATTCCAATGGTTGCCAGTATGGAGCAGTTAAAGGAAAAGATCAAATTGAACGGACACTTTAAAAATCTCTCGGGCTTCGATATTAAACTCTGATTAAAGCATGTCTACCACTCTTTGTTTTGATTTCGGTAATACCCGCCGTAAAGCGGCTATTTTTAATAATGCCGAAATAGATAAGGTTATTGTATTGAATGATGATTCAACAACAACGATTCAATCATTGATCGATACGTATCATCCCGATCGCTCTATTCTTTCTTCAGTCATTGAACATAATGAAGCTATGGAAGAATTGCTGGCAGCTAAAACAAAGTTTCATAAGCTTAATCACC
>JBDTPD010000427.1:0-4449 GCA_039932855.1 Chitinophagaceae bacterium
TATGTACCAACTGTACAATTGCAGGGAAAGATTAGAAAGCTGATTCACCATCGTCAACTGCTCATTCACCCGGTTGGAATCGCTCGCCAGTTGATCGGCCCTGTTCTTCATACTCCGTGTGATGTACAGCGCCTCGATCTTTTTTTCAAAAAACAACACCTGCTGCAGGTAAGTAAGCTGGTTATAACTGTGGGCAAGGTCTTTCAAACGATCAAGCGTTCGTAAAGCCTGCAGGTAAAGCCCTTTATTAAAAAGGATCCGGGCATGATCCATTTGTTCATGCAGTTGAATATCGACATTGTTATCATCGCGGATGATCCGGAGACTGGCAAGTATCTGTTTATACAGATTTGCCTTCAGATTGGAGAGCTGTTGCTTCTTCAGTGACTTGTTCTTTTTTAGCAATATAGCCTCATCATAGTCGGTCATTTTGTCCAGGGCATCGAAAAGCTGGACGACTTTCAGGTCGTCGCTGGACGAGTTTCGCCGGGTATATAGCTTAAAATTCCTCTTTTCGGACTTTTCCAGCGACTTTACCAGTTGAAATAATGCATCGGTCGAACGGTTGGGCATTGTAATTCCTCTTCTTTAAAATCCTTTACAGGACTGGGTTTGCGGGCAAATACACCGTTTTAAATGATGTAAAACCTGCTTCATTTTGATTTTATTCACCCTCCTATCTCTGGTAACTTTAGAAGGCAGGATGTTTATTGATTTTACAGCAACAATACAAAAATAAGCAGCCTGCATTTTTATCACCGTAATATATCAATTTTCTATGTCTGACGGAAAGATCCACATATTTGACACCACGCTCCGGGATGGAGAACAGGTGCCTGGCTGCAAACTCAATACCAAAGAAAAAATTCAGTTAGCGCTGGCGTTGGAAGAACTTGGCGTTGACATTATCGAAGCCGGTTTTCCTATTTCATCCCCCGGCGATTTTGAATCGGTAAAAGAGATTTCTAAAGTAATCAAGCGTGCCTCCGTTTGCGGACTCAGCCGCGCAGTAGAAAAAGATATCGACACTGCTGCCGATGCATTAAAAGGAGCTAAACGTCCACGTATACATACAGGTATCGGCACTTCCGATTACCATATCAAATCAAAGTTCAACTCTACACGCGAGGATATACTGGAACGCGCTATTCAGTGTGTGAAATGGGCAAAGAATTACGTGGATGATGTTGAATTCTATGCAGAAGATGCCGGTCGTACTGATAATGAATACCTGGCCCGTGTTATAGAAGCAGTCATCAAAGCTGGTGCTACCGTTGTCAATATTCCAGACACTACCGGTTATTGTCTTCCGCATCAATACGGAGAAAAGATCGCATACCTCGTTAATAATGTACCAAACATCGATAAAGCTATCATCAGTTGTCATTGTCACAATGACCTTGGGTTAGCGACTGCTAATTCGATTGCCGGCGTGATCAGTGGTGCCAGGCAAATAGAATGTACCATCAATGGCCTGGGTGAAAGAGCTGGTAATACTTCTCTCGAAGAAGTAGTGATGATCATCAAGCAACATAAGGACCTCGGTTTTTATACCGATGTACAAGCAAAACAACTGAACCCGCTTAGCCGCCAGGTAGCAGATACCATGCGTATGCCGGTTCAACCAAATAAGGCAATCGTTGGCAGCAATGCGTTCTCACATTCGTCAGGCATTCACCAGGATGGATTTTTGAAAGACTCATTGACGTATGAAATTATCAATCCTGAAGAAGTAGGCGCTGATTCATCAAAGATCGTATTGACAGCACGCAGCGGAAGAAGCGCACTGGCGTATCGTTTTCAAAAACTCGGTTTCCAATTTAATAGAAATGATGTCGATGTTCTTTACAATGCTTTCTTGCAGGTAGCTGACCTGAAGAAGGAAGTAGAAGATAAAGATCTTGACTTGTTGGCTAAACAGTATCAATCAAAAGCAATCGCAGTCAATTAATATGAGTGCTCAAAATCATAACGATTCTTCCCAGTCCTCCCCCTTGGGGGGAGTTAGAGGGGGCCAAACTCTTTTCGATAAAATTTGGGAAAAGCATGTCGTCAAAGAAATCGAAGGCGGCCCATCTGTATTATATATCGACAAACATTTTATTCACGAGGTAACAAGTCCACAGGCATTTACCGGATTGAATAAAAGAGGCATTAAAGTTTTTCGTCCCAAGCAAGTTGTTGCGACTGCTGATCATAATGTACCAACACTCGATCAGCATTTACCAATCAAAGAAGAACTCAGCCGTTTGCAGGTCGATACATTAAAAAAGAATTGCGCCGAGCATGGTATCGAGTTATATGGCCTTGGACATCCGTTCCAGGGTATCGTGCATGTGATCGGACCCGAACTTGGTGTTACACAACCGGGCATGACGATCGTTTGCGGCGATAGTCATACTTCTACGCATGGTGCATTTGGTTCCATTGCGTTCGGTATTGGTACCAGTGAAGTGGAAATGGTTTTTGCTTCGCAATGTTTGTTGCAAAGCAAACCCAAACTGATGCGTGTGAATATAGATGGCATGTTAAACAAAGGCGTAGTGAGTAAGGATATCATTTTATATATTATTGCTAAAACATCAGCCAGTGGTGCTACCGGTTATGCAGTAGAGTATGCAGGTTCTGCTATCCGCGCTTTATCAATGGAAGCAAGAATGACCATCTGCAACATGAGCATTGAAATGGGTGCACGTTGTGGAATGATCGCTCCTGATGAAACGACATTTGATTATATAAAAGGAAGAAAGTTTGCGCCACAAGGCGAAGAGTGGGAAACAAAACTTGCTTACTGGAAAACATTAAGCAGCGATACAGATGCAAAGTTTGATGTAGAGTTAAATATCAAAGCAGAAGACATCGAACCAATGATCACCTATGGAACCAATCCGGGAATGGGTATTGGTATTACCGGGCATGTTCCTGCATTGAGTGAGATCGATGGAAAAGAAAAAGCATCGTTTGAAAAATCATTGAAATACATGGGTCTTGAACCCGGTTTGAATATCAAAGGCAAGAAAGTCGATTATGTATTCATTGGCAGTTGTACCAATTCACGTATTGAAGATCTGAGGATGGTTGCTTCATTTGTCAAAGGGAAAAAGAAAGCAGATGGTGTAGAAGTATGGATCGTTCCCGGAAGCAAGCAGGTAGAAAAACAAGCCATCGAAGAAGGCATCGATAAAGTATTTGAAGAAGCAGGATTTATTCTTCGTCAGCCTGGTTGCAGTGCCTGCCTGGGTATGAATGAAGATAAAATACCTGCCGGTAAATATTGCATCTCTACTTCCAACAGAAATTTTGAAGGAAGACAAGGTGCAGGAGCAAGAACATTATTAGCAAGTCCATTGACAGCAGCAGCTGCTGCTATTACAGGAGTAGTGACTGATGTAAGGGAGTTGTTGAACTAGCTATTAGCTTTTAGTTATTAGCTATTAGAATTTTATAAGAAAATTTCTGCTGTAAGCACTAACAGCTAACCGCTAAAAACTTAAAGCTTAAAAAAAAGAATCATGCAATCGTTACGCACCATAAAAAGCACTTTCGTCCCGCTTAAAATAAGCGATGTAGATACCGACCAGATCATTCCGGCTCGTTTTTTAAAAGCGACGACCAAAGATGGTTTTGGAAAAAATCTATTTCGTGACTGGCGCTATGAAAATGATGATGAAACAAAACCAAAGAAAGATTTTGTATTGAATCAACCACAATACAAGGGTGAGATATTAGTAGCTGGTAAAAATTTCGGTTGCGGTTCTTCCCGCGAACATGCTGCCTGGTCCATTCTTGATTATGGCTTTCGTGTAGTTGTCTCTAGTTTTTTCGCTGACATCTTTAAAAATAATGCACTCAACAACGGAGTTCTTCCTGTACAGGTAAGCGATGAATTCCTCAATAAAATATTCGAACAAGACAGCACCACTGAATTACTTGTAGATCTTGAAAAACAAACAATCAAAATATTAGTAGGTGGGGCCGAGGCTTCTTTCGACATCAACAATTATAAAAAAACCTGCTTGCTCAATGGTTATGACGACATTGATTATTTACTAAGCATTAAGAACGACATCGAAGAATTTGAAACAACTGAATAATATAAAGAAATGAAGACGAAAAAAAAGATAGCCGTAATAGAAGGTGATGGAATTGGTCCGGAAGTTACCCGCCAATCCATTCGTGTGCTCAATAGTATTGCCGAATCAACCGATATCGAATTTGAATTTGTGTATTGCCTCATGGGTGCTGATGCCATTGACAAAACAGGCAACCCGCTTCCTGATGAAACGATTGAAGTTTGTCTTAACAGCGACGCCATTTTATTCGGCGCGATCGGTCATCCGAAGTATGACAATGATCCTACTGCCAAAGTAAGACCAGAGCAGGGATTATTGAAACTCAGAAAATCATTACAACTATTTGCTAACATCCGTCCCGTTAGCACATATCCCC
>JBDTPD010000428.1:0-4437 GCA_039932855.1 Chitinophagaceae bacterium
AGAAGCAGAGAGGAAATTTGTATCAATGCCGACTTTATGATCAATAAAACTATCTACCAATTCTTCAAATTGTGCTTTCATTTGGAGGAAGGTAATCTTATTTAAACTAACAGCTAACAAGTCAAAATTCAAAAGTAAAAAGTCAAAATATCAGGCCGCTATTTTGACTTTTTACTTTTTGAATTTTAACTTGTTAACGTTTAGCTTATCATTCTTCTATTTCAGCTTCATTCACGGTCGCTGGAACAATCGATCTTGCTGCCTGTAAGATAAAATCAGCCACTTCGTCTGGATGTGAGATCATCGGCACATGACTTGACGGAAGGAAAATGATCTTTGCTTTCATTCGCTCAGCCATGAATTGTTCGGCAGCAGGCGGTATCATTCTATCATTCGCAGCGATCATATACCAGTTTGGTAAATTCTTCCATCCTGCATTAGTGATCGTATCCTGGAAGCATTGTACAGAAATTGGTTTTTGCGTAGCTGCCAGTGTATTAGCTTCTTCATCTTCCACATCCCCACAAAAATTTTCATTGAATAATGCTTTGTCAAGCCAGAGACGACCATATTTATCAGGACGTATCGCTGCTGCTCCCGGAGGTGGCGCGCCGCCTGCACTGAGACTAGTTAAACTTTCTCCTGCATCGGGTCCAAACGCTGCGATATAAACCAATGCTGTTACGTTTGGACATTTACCCGCTGCTTCAGTGATGACAGCTCCACCATAAGAATGTCCAACCAATAATACGGCACCTGTCTGTGCTTCGCAAAGACGACGCGTAATTTCTGCGTCATCGGCGAGAGTAGTCAATGGATGTTGCGTTGCTACTACATTGTAGCCTGCTTCTTCTAGTTGAGGAATGATCTTGTTCCAGCTGGAACCATCGGCCCATGCGCCATGGACAAGCACGATGCTAGGTTTGTTTGGCATAAAATAAGTTTAAGGAGGTTAAAAAAAGATTTTCAACTTAATGGATTGGTAACTCCGGGGTTGTTGACCGGGATGACAGAGGTTTTTTTGAGGGTTTAAAAAAGGCTAGCTACGTTAGAGGAACATCGCTTAATACCACACTGTCTTCTCCTGAAATAATTTCCTTTTGGAAAGGTAAGTAAGTTAAGAATACGGGGAATGTTATCGTTATTTTATTAATTATCATTTTTTAAAAAAAGGAAGAACTAAAGGAAAACAATTAGAAGTGGGAATTGAATATCGAACACGGAACAAGGAATATCGAATTACGAACTACCCCCGACCCCTAAAGAGGAGTAAGGAAAAATATTCAACGCTAAAATTTATTCACTTCATCATTGGATATTCCTTATTCGTGTTTGATATTCGATACTTACTTCCCTACGCCATGGTGCGTGAAATTAATATTGATAACTATTTGAGTGGCGCAAAGGGCTTTTTGTTATTTTTGGCTTTCATATGTCGCTATTCATCACATCATTAAACTCCGGAAGCAATGGAAACTGCTACTATATCGGCAACGATACAGAAGCTGTGCTGATCGATGCAGGTCTCTCCTGCCGCGAAACGGAAAAACGCATGAAACGGCTTGGCCTTTCCCTCGCTAATGTGAAAGCGATCTTTGTTTCTCATGAACACGCTGACCATATCACCGGTATTCCAGGCATTTCAAAGAAATACCGGCTGCCTGTTTATATTACGGCGCCTACTTTTCAATCAAGTGGTATACCTATCGAGAAACATTTGATAGAATCTTTTCAGGCAGAAGAAGCGATTACTATCGGTGGATTAACGATCACCGCCTTCCCAAAATTTCATGATGCCAGCGACCCGCATAGTTTTGTAGTATCAGGAAATGGAGTGAACATCGGCATCTTTACCGACATCGGCCTCGTCTGCCGCAACCTGGTCCGGCATTTTAAAAAATGTCATGCTGCTTTCCTCGAAGCCAATTATTGTGAGGACATGTTAAGCAAAGGAAACTATCCTTATTTTCTCAAACAACGGATCAGCAGTGATCATGGTCACTTATCCAATGTACAGGCACTTGATCTTTTTGTTAAACATCGCAGTAAACAACTCACGCATTTAATACTTGCGCATTTATCCAAGAATAATAATGATCCGCAGCTTGTAGACCGTCTCTTTACTGAAAAAGCCGGACCTACCCGCATAGTCGTCGCTTCGCGCTATAATGAAACCGAACTGTACCAGATAACTTCTTCAGGAACTACGAAAGTGATAAGAAAACAGGAGAGTACTCATACACAGCTTACTTTATTTTGATTGTCTGAACCGGGATTTGGGTGGATTAAAAGGATAGGGAAAAAACAAGAACACGGATGACACGGATTTGTAAGGATCATCACGGATTTTTTTATTAAAAAATAAAATCCGCGGAAATCCCCTTTCATCCGTGTCATCCGTGTTCTTGTATTTTTTCTTATAAATCCTTTTAATCCACCCAAATCCACGTTCAGACAATTACTTCGCCCACTCATCCATATCCTTCTCCACCAACTCCAGCGGCATACAACCAAAACTCAGGAACTCATCATGAAAAGCACCGAGTTTGAATTTGGCTCCCATTTGTTGGCTGTATTTATTTCTTAGTTCACGGATCTTTAAGGCGCCAATTTTATAACTCAATGCCTGCCCGGGAATAACCATGTAGCGTTCTATTTCCGCCACCGCTCCATCTTCACTGATCGCTTCATTATCCATCATGTACTTGATCGCTTCTTCCCTTGTCATATTCTTACTATGCATTCCTACATCGACTACCAGCCTGATCGCCCGATGAATTTCATCACCCAATGCACCCATGTATTGATAAGGATCAGTATACAATCCTAATTCCTTTCCTAAACTTTCACAATAAAGCGCCCATCCTTCCCCATACGCACCATACCAGACAAAGCGACGGAAAGTCGGCAGCGTAGTATCTTCAATCGTCAATGCATTCTGAAAATGGTGACCGGGGATTGCTTCATGAAGAAATAAACTTTCCATTCCACTGGTGGTATTGAATTTAGTAGCATCAACGATAGGTACATAAAAAATACCAGGCCGACTACCATCTGCTGTACCCGGAATATATTCGGCGCTGGCACTTGCTGCACGGAAGGCTTCTGTCTGGTGAATTTCGAATTTCATTCTTGGATAATGTCCAAACATATCTTTCAGATGCGGTTCAATCTTCGCTTGTATATTTTTGAAAGCCGTTAATACATCTTCCGGAGTTTTGTACGGCATGAATTGTTTATCCGTTTTCATAAACTGGAAGAAAGCAGGAAGATCAGCTTTGAAACCAACTGCATTTTTTACACTATCCATAATAATGCGGATACGTTTTACTTCTGCTAAACCAGTATTATAAATTTCATCTGGTGTTTTATCTGTCGTTGTCCAGTAACGAACGAGGTATGTATAAAAATCTTTTCCGCCCGGCGTTTCACTGATGCCGGTTGAGGTTCTTGCCTTTGGCAAATATTCATTCTTTAAAAAAGTAGCGAGCTTTTGATACGACGGTGATAAGGTATTTTTAATAAGATCACTGAAAGCAGTGGTGAATCTTTTCTTATCCGCATCACTAAAATCTGCCGGGAAATTAGTCACCGGCCCGTAGAAGATACTTTTGGTCACATCGGTTTGCATCATATCATTCATCTGTGGGATCATCTTTACCACGATCTTCTGTGGCAATACATAATTATTAGCCATTGCTTTTTTAAAATAAACAATGGCGCTATCTGACCAATCAGAAAAAACAGCGGCACGTTTGAGCCAGTTATCATAATCAGCTACTGTTTTGAAAGGTTGTGAACCTGATCCGCTACCAAGCTGTCCGAGCGTGATAGGCAATCCCCAGAATTGATTGAAAGGAACATTACCATCGATATTGTAGGCCATGGTAAATAAGAATTGATGGGTCAATCCTTCTATGCTCATTTCCATTTCACGTTTGAAAATATCATAACTGGTTTGGTCAACCGCATTTAACTGCTCGCGATCAAATTTCTTAATAGCCCCGAGGTTGCTGCCAAAGAAATCAGTAAACTTCTTACGGTAGCTATCGGTAAAATCGATTGGCAGGCGATCATTAAAACGGTTATCGCCATTAATACTGGCCTCAATGGGCATCAGTTCCATGCGACCATTATAATAATTCTCCAATAGCGTAGCCAGCTCCTTATTTTTTTCTTTACTGCCGTTAGCTGTTGTGTTCGAAGCTGGTTCATTACAGGAAATGATCATACAGCAAATGATCAATGCGGAAAATAGTTTCTGCATACTTGTTGGTTGAGTGAATAATGAGATGATTGTGGGACGCAATGTATTTCAAAATAATTATTTAGTAACCCGAAATTGATAAGCGGCGGTCGTACCCAGTACACTCCGCTCTCACTCTCCGCTCCCGCTCTTCAAAAAGGAGAGCGGGGATGAGAGCGAAAGCGGGGTTC
>JBDTPD010000429.1:0-4434 GCA_039932855.1 Chitinophagaceae bacterium
CAGGGAGGAATTATATTCTTTTGCAATAGCTGATACTAATCCACTGTCGATACCGCCGCTCAGGAATGATCCGACTTCCAGGTCAGAAGAATGAACCCTTCTTTTTACTGCTTCATGAATGAGCCGGTCAATTTTCTGGAAGGCCGTTTCGAAGTCGTCATTGCTTTTTTGTAAATAAAAATTATGGATATCCCACCACTTGGTCACTTTTACCTCGCAGGTATTAAGATTTACATAAGCATAACTACCTCCGGGTAATTCAAATACATTCTTATAAGGCGTAGCAGATTTGAAAAAATAAGCGGCGTGGATGTATTGGTGAATATGATTTTCATTTATTTCCAGGGGCAGTTGGTGACGCAACGCATTCAACTCACTGGCAAAGACAAATTGTTTACCATCTGAATAATAATACAATGGTTTTTTCCCTGCTCTATCCCTTGCTAAAAATAACTCATGTTTGCTACGGTCATAGATGGCAAGCGAAAACATGCCATCAAAATCATTGAGACAATCGGCGCCTAATTTAAGATAGGCGTGTAAAATAGTTTCAGTATCGGAGTTGGTGCGGCAAACAAGTTTATGTTTGGCTCTAACATCGATATGATTATATATTTCCCCATTAAAAATGACAGTGAGGTGTTCATGGTGCATTGGTTGCCGACCTCCGACTGCATCAAGGATAGCCAAACGGTAATGATTTAACTGTACCTGGTTATCGGCAAACATCGTTTGTTCGTCAGGACCACGGTGAATAAGGTCCTTTGTAAACTGAACGGTGGGAAGAGTTACATTAACAGCGCCTGCAATACCGCACATAGTTAAAAGATTTTTTTACTGAAGATATATTCGGTAGAGAACTTACCGGACTTATCCATAACCAAAATGAATGCCAGCGCATAGAATGGAATACATGGTAACTTATATCTAACTAACGCGCCAAAGTTGATGGTGGTGGCTCCGATAATTCCCCCGAAAAGTAATGCAAACACAAAGCAAAATGCAATAACCGGATCAGAAAAAATTATATTAAATGTTTTGCCAAACCCGATACGTCTGAAACATATGTAAGTAAGCGCCAAAAAAGCCAGCGCCTCCAACGCAGAAAAGATCATCATAGGTGAACGAACATCCCATAAAAATGGTCTGAAGAAGGTATTCATGATCCCTAACGGGAAAAGAGCAGCCATGCCAATTGGGCTGGAGCCGGCGCTTCCCAAACTGAAGTTTGAACCGCCTCCTTCCTCAGTTCCTACGTTGCGTGAGAAAGTTGACTGCTGTGCCTCAATAGTAGTAAAGATCTGTTCGGTTGAGAACTTGGATGTTTCCTCCGATTGTGCCAATACCTGTGTGACAAAGTATCCGGATAACATTGCTATCAATACAAATGCAACAGTGGAGATATTACGCAATGTTTTATCCTCGATCTTATCTCTGAATCGCAGGAAGATCCATAACAGGAATACGCCGGACAAGCAGAGGAGGATATAAGGTTTGGTAATAAAAAGCAAGAAACCACCGAGATAAAGTATAATAAGAGAAATTAATATTTTTTTCTTTTTTATAAAGATTGAGTAGGCAGCATACAGGAAATAACCCATCGCTCCCACACAAATAGGATCTTTTAATAATGATACACCCCAGAACAATAAGGAAGGAAGGAACAAAGTAGCGTATGCAATTTTTTTATGTAAATGCGGATACATTTCATAAAACATTTTCATGATCCGCCATGAACCAAGGAAAGAAAAGAAACTGATACAAAAAGAGATGCAAAGAAAACTACGGTCAAAGATCAATGAGAATGGCAATCCGAATCTTGCTACCGTATAATTTCTCGGCTCCATCATGTAGAAGTGAGTAAAGCCGTAGGCATCATACCGGAAATAATTATAAATAGGATCGGTACGATCCACTCCCATTTTTGAATAAATATCAATGAGTATATTAGGATCATCGTTCACGGCTTTATGCATATCCAATACACCCTGGTAGTAGTTGTGACTATCACCAAATCCATAATAATATCCGATAACCAGTGTATACAAGATGGCGCAGACAAACCGGATGGTAAGTGCGGGCATAATATATTTCTGCAACGGTGATCCTTTGTATTTTTTTCGCATCATGTTTGCGAATAGATACATCACCGCCAGGCAGATCGGAGCGAGATAAAGATCATTTGCCCTGAGGAGATAATAGCTAAGATCCTCTTCCATAATTGTTTTTGCTTAACCTACGAGAGGGACGGGCTGGCCGGCATATATTGCCTGGTATACCTGCTCCGTTTCATCTGTCATCCGCTGTAAGGTATAATAAGAATTTAACTTCTGATACCCATTCTCTCCATATTCTTTGGCGAGTTGTGGATTTTCGTATAAGTGAATAATTTTATCAGCGAGTGCATTGCTGTCTTTGAGTGTAGCCAGTAATCCATTTCGTCCATCATCGATCACTTCATTCATCGCCGGCGCATCAAAAGCAACGATCGCTTTTTTATGAAGCCAGCTTTCTAAAAGGATCAATCCAAAACCTTCCCATACTGAAGATACTATAGTGAAAACAGAGCTTGCCATCAGCGGGTGAGGATTGGGAGTATGCCCAAGGAAGATGATCTCATTTTGCAGACCAGCATCTTTCACTTCCTGTTCCAGTTCTGCTCTGCATTCACCTTCGCCAGCAAAATATAGTTTGAGTGCAGGGTATATTGTTTTTACTTTTTTCCAGGCCTGGATCAGGAAGGAATGTCCTTTGAAACCAACCAATCTTCCGGTTATTAATAAATAATCGCCTGTTGGCACTTTCACTTCTTCTGAGTGAACCGGGTTGGTAAGCGTAAGACCGTAATATATATTACGTATCCGCGACGCGTTGACAATTTCTCCATCTACATATATACTATACAGACCTTTTGAGATGGTGATATTGAAATCAGTTCTCCTCGAAGCGAACCGGGCGACCCAATAATAAATATCGCGTTTCAGGAAACGCAGGTCATGACCATATTTTGCCTGGTAAGATGGATGATAGCCATGTTTGACACTGACGATCTTCAATTTCTTTTTAAAAAAGACCGATTTTACAAAGGTTAGCCAGAAATCAGCATGTATCAGGTTAGTTTGAACAAGGTCATAATTTCCTTCATTCAATATTTTATTAATGCGACTGAAAAGAATGGGCGACATTGCCCAATGACCATATATCTCATGGGTTTTGATCCCATGTTCTGCCATATATTCAATAAATCGCTTGTTATTTTGACCGTAAACTGGATAAATGATCAACATTTCGATATCATACCCACGTCTCTTTAATTCCGGCATGATCTGGATCATGTATAGTTCAGAGCCGGAAATGCCGTTCATCTTCTGGACAAAAAGGATCTTCATGTAGGTTGGTTTATAGCTGCTTTCATTGGTTTGAATACTTAGACGTCAAATTACTTTTTTTCCTATCGCGTGCCAGTAAGGGGCTGCTTCGGAAAACTTGATATCGCTCAAGCCACATTTACTCATCATATCCTGTATCTGTGCCCTTGAAAAACGTTGTTCGAGGGGCGTTCCGAAACGGTCCAGGGAATCATTACGAATGATAAAAAAACTTTTGTCCCTGTAGATCGAAAGAGGAATGCGGGTGGCGATTTTCTTCAGCACGATCGCATGCAAAAATCTAGCCATGAGTATAAAGGGCATATATATAATAACGGCTAATATATCGCAGGTGATTTTCTTTACTCCGGCTGGAAATTTTGAGATCATTCTTCTTAATAAATTAGAAAGCCAGAAAATACTTTTGAAAATCATTCCGCGGTTATCAAGGCTATAATATAAATAGGTATAAAAATATCCTCCGCGTTTAACTTTCGATACACAATCCATCATTGCTTTTTGTGTATCGGGAATATGATGAAGCACACCGATAGACATGACCATATCATATGTGTTATCAGCAAATGGCAATGCTTCCGAAGTGGCTTTGGTGAGGCGCACATTTGGAAAATCTTTCAAAAATTTATCAGCCGCAAGAATTGCTTCACTCGGATCGACGGCATCGATAAGTCCTACACGCTTGGCCAGGTATTTTGTCCAGCGACCCGTACCACAACCAACATCGAGAACGGATGTATCAGCAGAATAAATCTCTGCTGGTAAAATATCAAAATACAAATCGCCGATCTTATCTACTTCTGCTTCATCGAAGCTGCTGAACTTGGTCCATTCCTCTCCGAATGATTCTACTACTTTATCATCCACGTTATTACTTTCCCCGGAAATAAATTCACTGATGGTCTTGTTGTTACCGCTATACTGCCGGGAAGGCTGTTGAGTGTAAGGAGGAAACTGCATTAGTGTGTGGTTGAGTGATGAAAGATTTTTATGGAACACTGATGACACGGATCAAACGGATCTGCACGGATTTTTTTTAATACACGGG
>JBDTPD010000430.1:0-4417 GCA_039932855.1 Chitinophagaceae bacterium
CGATCATGCTTTTCCGAAATTGGTCGAGGCGCTGGAAAATAATCAACCATATGACCTGATCCGCAACCTGATCTTCCGTCGCGATGAAAAGATTATCAAAACGGTGAAGCAGGACCTGATCGAACAGGATACCTTACCCGCTCTTCCATACGATAAGCTCAATAGTTTCTATAATATAACAAAAAGTTACCTGGGAAAAACCTATCTCGGTACCCGTACCCTTGCTTATCATTCCAGCATCGGTTGCCCTTTTACCTGTTCCTTCTGTGCCGTTGTACCTACGTATGAAGCAAGATGGAAAGCAAAGTCCGCGCAACATGTTTATGATGATGTAAAATATATTAAAGAGAAATGGGGCGCTAACGCAATCGAATTTCATGATAACAATTTTTTTGTATCAGAAAAAAGAACGGTTGAGTTTTCCAAACTTATAAGACCAGAGAAGATGAACTGGTGGGGTATGGCACGTATCGATACCATGGATAAATTCAAAGATGAATCGTTGGCACTGATTCGTGAAGCAGGGTGTAAAATTATTTTCTTCGGCGCTGAGAGTGGAAATGATGCGGTATTAAAACAATTAGATAAAGGCGGCACTCAAACAGGCGAGCAGATCGTCCGGTTTGCAGAACGAATGAAAAAGTTTGATATCATTCCTGAATATTCTTTTGTATTAGGTACGCCGGCGCCAACACCAGAGCAAGTGATGGGGCAAATTGATTTTGATATCAACTTCATTCGCCGCGTGAAAGAAGTAAATCCTGATACGGAGATCATTTTGTATACCTATAGTCCTGTTCCTACCGAAGGATCTGAGCTGTATGATGAAGTAAAGAAAACAGGATTTGAGTTTCCTAAGAAATTAGAAGACTGGATCACGCCGCAATGGGAACGTTTTGATCTGCGAAAAAATCCATTGACACCGTGGTTGCATCCGCCAATGATCGATAAGATCAGAAATTTCGAAACAGTACTGCATGGTTATTATCCTACTGTATCTGATATACGATTGAATGATACAAAAAGAAGATTGATCAAAATGGTAGCAGGCGTCCGTTATAAAATGAACTTTTATCGTTTTCCTTATGAGATCAAGTTATTGCACCGGTTGTGGAAATATCGGCAACCGGAGATTCAGGGATTTTAACAATTTGGAGATGTGCTGATTTGAAAATTTGGAAATGGCAGACTGACCCAAAATTTCCAAATCGGCACATCTCCAAATTCCCAAATTAATAATCTTGTTTAATCGATCACTATATCAAACTTTCAAACGTTACCGCTCGTTGCAGACGCATACGATCAGCGCTCTGCCGATCGTGATACTGATGCCGCATAGCGCGTGTAACTGTCGTTGTGTGATGTGTGATATCTGGAAAGACAATAAGAACCTTAAACAACTTCATGAATCAGATATTGAAGAATTATTATTGTCGTTGAAGAAACTGGGAACACAACAAGTGGTGATGTCAGGTGGTGAAGCGTTACTGAATGCAAACTTTTTCCGCTTCTGCGAAATATTGCATCGGCAACATATCAAAGTAACCTTGTTATCAACGGGTATGACGTTGAAGAAAAATGCGGAACAACTGGTTAAGCACGTTGATGATATCATTGTTTCGCTGGATGGCGATGAAGCGACACACAATTATATCCGCAACATTCCGGATGCTTACCAGAAATTAAGAGAGGGTGTTCGTGCTATTAAAAGTATTAAACCAGACATGCAGATCACGGCGCGGACAGTTATTCATAAAATAAATTTCCGTGGCTGGACGGGCGTTATTGATGGTGCAAAAGAAATTGGCATTGACCACGTAAGTTTTTTACCGGCAGATGTAAGTAGCCATGCATTTAATCGGGAAATGTTATGGACGGATCAGCGACAACATGAAATATTACCAGAGAAAACAGAACTGGATGTATTGAAAACGATTTTGGAAAAATTAATCGTTACCTACAAATCAGATTTCGATTCGCGTTTTATTGCGGAGAGTCCGGCAAAGCTGGAAAAGATCTATCAATACTATGCGGCATTTTATGGATTAAATGCATTTCCTTTTAAAAAATGTAATGCCCCATGGGTATCTGCAGTAGTAGAAGCTGATGGAACGGTGCGTCCGTGTTTTTTTCATGAAGCCATGGGAAATATCAGGGAGCAGTCATTTGAAGAAATTATTAATAGTGAAAAAAATATTCAGTTCAGAAAAGAACTGGATATGGATACTAACAGCACCTGTATGAAATGTGTATGTTATTTAAATCTTTCACCGGGTACTAAACTGAATTGATACGGCTGTTATGAATAAGGTATTATTTTCTCATTCTTATTTTCTGCGTTTTGATCCCAAACAATGGGCAACAGGGCAGCCGTATGCACCTATCGGTACTTTATATGCTGCAGCATTGTTAAGAGAGAATGGTTATGAAGTATCACTGCACGATACCATGTTTGCTCACTCACCTCATGAAGTAATACCGGTTCTTGAAAAAACGAATGCTGATTTCTTTGTACTCTATGATGATGGTTTCAACTACCTCACCAAGATGTGCCTGACGAATATGCGGGAAGCAGCATTTGATATGATCAAACTGGCAAAGGCAAAAGGCTGTACCGTGATTGTCTCCAGCTCCGATTCTACCGATCATTACGAACAATATTTAAAAGAGGGTGCTGACTTTGTCATTCTCGGTGAAGCAGAACAAACATTACTGGAGTTAACAAATTCGATCAAAGCAGGTAATACAGATTTTTTCGCCATAGCCGGACTTGCTTATCAGCAAAACAATGCGGTAATCAAAACAACCAAACGTATTTTATTAAAAGATCTTGATAGCCTTCCATTACCAGCCTGGGATCTGGTAAATATTGATCCTTACCGGCAGATGTGGATGAAACATGCGGGTTATTTTTCTTTGAACATTGGCACTACACGAGGTTGCCCTTTTAAATGTAACTGGTGCGCAAAGCCTATTTATGGTAATCGTTACAATTCAAGATCGCCACAACACGTGATCAATGAACTATTATTATTAAAAGAAAAAATCGGTTTCGATCACATCTGGTTCTGCGATGATATTTTTGGATTGAAGCCGGGCTGGGTGCATGAGTTTGCTAATCTTATTGAAAAAAATAACCTACGCTTTCGTTTTAAGATACAGGCAAGAGCCGATCTGTTAGTGCAGGAGAATTATATCAAGGATCTGGCAAGAGCCGGTTGCGAAAATATCTGGATGGGTGCAGAAAGTGGTTCACAGAAAATTCTGGATGCAATGGATAAAGGTATCACGGTAGAACAAATTCAAAATTCAAGCATACTCATTCGCAAATATGGCATGAACCCTTCTTTCTTTATCCAGTTCGGTTATCCTGGGGAAACAAAAGAGGATATTGAAAAAACAGTGCGCATGATCACCCGCTTACTACCACATGAAATTGGTATTTCCGTTTCTTATCCATTGCCCGGTACGTTATTTCATGAAAAAGTAAAAGCTGACCTGGTTAATAAAACTAACTGGACGGATTCAGATGAATTGGCGATGATGTTTCGCAATACGTATGAACCGGCTTTCTATAAACAACTTCACCGGTATGTACATCATGAGTTCAGAAAGTACCAGGGAAAATCGATGTGGAAGAAAGCAATACAGAAGCCATTTGCATTAACAGCCAAAGAATGGAAAAAAGCGTTAGCAGGTAGCTGGTATGCCTGGCGATCATTTATCGGACGTATAAAATTGAATCAATATGCCCGCCAGTGAAATCGCTGCTTTTGATGGCATGGCTGCTGAATACGATGCCTCTTTCAGCAAAGGACTTATTGGTAAACTTCAGCGTGCACAGGTACGTCGCCGGTTGTCGGCATTTTTAAAAGATAAAAAGTCACTGAATATATTAGAGATCAATTGTGGTACAGGTGATGATGCGTTGTGGTTGTCCTCATTAGGGCATCACGTATTAGCAACGGATGCATCAGGTTGTATGATCAAAGAAGCAAAGAATAAAATAGCACTCATGACAGGTGCATTACCTGAATTCAGGCAATGCGCTTTTCAGGATCTTCCAGCCTTGCTAACTTATGAACAGTTCGATCTTGTATTCTCCAACTTCTCCGGCTTGAATTGTATACCGGCCGGAGAGTTGGAAGCATTGGGCCGCACGCTCGATTATGTAGTAAAACCCGGTGGTCATATTGCCGCGGTAATCTTTGGAAAATATTGTTGCTGGGAAATGCTTTATTATGGATTTAAATTTAAGTTTTCGAATATTTTCAGAAGGTGGAAGAAGAAAGGTTCAGTAACGATATTGAAAGAGGAAGCCATTCAACCGGTCTATTATTATTCAACCAACCGCTTTTGTGGGTTAATCAATCATTTTAATAAAATAGAAACGCGACCAGTCGGCTTATTCATACAT
>JBDTPD010000431.1:0-4408 GCA_039932855.1 Chitinophagaceae bacterium
GAAGCGGCTCCTGTTGGGAGCCGCTTCTTATTATCTAAAAAATTATTGATTATCATTAATCTATTGCATCTTTTATTCCCAGTTTTCTTGCGAAGACAACCATATGGATGACCGCAAATGCAAGAGCAATATAAAGCAGGGTTCTATCTTCATTGAAGCCCATTACATACTGATGCAGGAACCCGGCAATGACCAGCAGTCCGCAAAGACCAAGACCTGTTAAGCGGGCGATCTTCATACCTTTTCTATTGGATGTGCCATTACCAAGATGACTGTGTTTAGCGCCATACACGAGGTAAATATCCATACCGATCAGCATCCACACCAATAAACGGATCCATGTATCCATTGGCAGGAACACCATCATGAATAAGCAGGTGGCGATACCAAGAATTGGAACCAATGGTACTAACGGAGTTTTAAATGCACGTGGCATTTCAGGCATTTTTTTGCGCATCACCCATACACCGATACAAACCAGGATGAAGGCAAACAATGTTCCGATACTCGTCATTTCTCCAACAACACGTGCAGGAATAAAGGCTGCGAACGAGCTCACTAAGATCATGAACAATAAACTGCTCTTAGCGGGTGTTTGTGTTTTTGGATTAACAGTAGAAAATATTTTTGGGATCAGACCATCTTTACTCATACTAAAGAATACGCGGCTTTGTCCCATTAGCATTACCAGGATCACTGATGAATAACCGGCAAGGATTGCAACAAGGATCGCGCGGTTCAGCCATGGATAATCAGGATGAATAATGCCTGCTGCATCTGTTGTGCCCATATGATCGATAGCAACTGCTACCGGAGCAATTCCATCTTTACCAGCAAAGGTGGTATAGCTGGTAACGCCAGTCATGACGTGAGCAAACAGGATATATAATACTGTACAAATAACCAATGAACCTAAGATACCTTTTGGCATATCGCGTCTTGGATTCTTTGCTTCCTGTGCGGCAGTACTAACAGCATCGAAACCGATGTAGGCAAAGAATACAATCGCGGCCGCTCGAATGATACCACTGAATCCAAAGCTTCCGAATGTACCTGTATTGTCAGGAATATAAGGATTGTAATTGCTGGTATTGATATATTTCCATCCAAGAAAAATGAATACGAGCACAACCGTTACTTTCAACGCAACGATCACTGCATTCACACTTGCACTTTCTTTTGTTCCTTTTATTAATAGCAAACTCATCAATACAATGATAAATACAGCAGGAAGATTGATAATACCACCATCCCAGGGTCCGACAGTCAATTCAACGGGAAGATGAATTTTAAATCCCTCAAGAAATTTAACGAGATAGCGGCTCCAGCTGATGCCAACAGTAGCGGCACCAACTGCATATTCAAGTACAAGATCCCATCCGATGATCCAGGCAATGAATTCTCCCATGGTAGCATAAGAATAGGTGTAGGCACTTCCTGCTACAGGTATCATGGAAGCAAACTCTGCATAACACAGGCCGGCAAAAAGACAACCAAGTCCTGCTACAACAAATGAAATGGTAATTGCTGGTCCGGCATGATTAGCTGCCGCCATTCCGGTAATAGAAAATAAACCGGCTCCGATAATGGCACCGATTCCTAATGCGATGAGGCCGCCGGCACCTAATGTTCTTTTTAGCGTATGCGTTCCTTCTTCCTGCGCCTCGCTTAATAAGACATTCATCGGTTTTCTGACAAATAAACTCATAAGTGGGTGATTGTAGTTTTAGAATAACTGTATATCGTTCAACAAAACAGTCTGGAAAATAGCGATTTCCGCCTAAAGCCCGTAAAATAAAGAATTATTTCATTTTAACGGGGCTTTCTTTTACACGAAAGGCATGAATAACGGGTAAATGTTTTTGCCCCTCGGTATTTTTTCCGATTTTCGACGTTCTTTTACAGAACCCTTTTATGGCAAAAAGAAACCGGCTTACCATTTACATAGTCCTGGCAATGATCTTAGGTATTGGAACAGGATACATCATGAATCAATATGGACAGGGCAGCAAAATAACATACACTCCTAATAAAGATTTCGCGGGCAATGACTCCGTCTTATTAAGATTTCCCGGAGGGCAAAACAGCTGGCAGCCAATTCTTGTTGTAAAAGATTCAGCAACGTATAAAAAAGTAAAAGATAGTGTAAGCAATGCGACCGCTATTGTTTTACAAAATAAAGAAACCGAATTCAAGCCACCTGTATTAGCTATTGCTAATGCATCAAGAATAAGTGCTATTAAAGGAGACGCATCCAAAGGATCGACCTCTATTACTACGATAAAAGGCTTTTCCGATAATATCAAGTTACTTACTTCTATCTTCCTTTTCCTGGTGCAAATGATCATCGCGCCACTTGTATTCTGCACATTGGTAGTAGGCATCGCCAAACTCGGCGATCTGAAAGCAGTAGGAAGAGTAGGAGGTAAGGCAATGCTTTGGTTCATTACAGCATCACTCGTCAGTTTATTGATCGGAATGGTACTGGTAAATTTCTTTCAACCCGGTCACGCCATTGATCTTAGCATGGCTGACAACGCAGGTGCAAAAGACCTGATTGGTAAAACACAGGAATTCTCCTTGCCAAAATTCGTTGAACACGTATTTCCCAAAAGCATATTTGCCGCCATGGCGGAGAACAACATTTTGCAAATCGTTGTCTTCAGTATCTTTTTTGGCGTAGCCTGTACCGCTATTGGTGATTATGCAAAACCGATCGTCAAAGCATTGGATGCGGCATCGCATGTTATTTTAAAAATGGTTGGCTATGTAATGAACTTTGCACCGCTTGGTGTATTTGGCGCCATCGCTGCTGTTATTGCTACCAAAGGATTAAGTGTATTTAATTTCTACGGACAATACTTATTGTATTTCTTAGTAGGTATTGCTACACTATGGGTGGTGTTGTTAAGCGTAGGGGCATTGATATTAAAAAAACGGTTACCTGTTTTATTAAAAAGAATAGCTCAACCATTACTCATCGCTTTCAGTACTACCAGTAGCGAAGCAGTTTTTCCCAAACTAACAGAAGAACTGGAAAGATTTGGTTGCAAGGATAAGATCGTATCATTTATTCTTCCATTAGGCTATTCTTTTAATCTCGATGGTAGTATGATGTATATGACCTTTGCCAGTTTAGCTATTGCACAGGCATATGGTGTACACATGGATACGGGTACACAATTGACTATGTTACTCGTCCTGATGCTTACCAGCAAAGGTATTGCAGGTGTACCACGTGCCTCACTGGTAGTAGTCACTGCTACCTGTGCTATGTTTAAGATACCGCCGGAAGGCATTGCATTGATATTACCGATCGATCATTTTTGCGACATGTTCCGTACCGCTACCAATGTAGTTGGAAATGCTTTAGCTACCAGTGTAGTAAGCAAATGGGAAGGCGCATTAGAACATTCAACAACAAACGCGGGTTAGGATCATAAATTATTTTTACCAATGGAAACTTTATTGCACATTGATTTATTACAGGGTGGCGGATTCATCAATCAATTCATCGATTGGATCATTCATTACGGCGGCCTTTATATCTTATTGCTGGTGATCTTTGCAGAGACCGGTTTGTTTGTAGGTTTTTTCTTTCCGGGCGATTCATTATTATTTGCAGCCGGTATTTATCTTGATGAACTGGGTCGTGAGTTATTTAAATTGGATCCGGCAGAAGCTGTAAAACCTTATCACTGGATACCTATTGTGATCATGGTCATCGTTGCTTCTATCGTTGGTAATATGGTAGGCTATTGGTTTGGAAGAAAAGCCGGACCATTGTTATACGAACGCAAGGAGACATGGTTATTCAGAAAAAAACATTTGGTAAGAGCGACATCATTTTATCAACAATATGGAAAGGCAACGATCTTCCTGGCCAAATTTCTTCCTATCGTCCGCACCTTTGCACCGATCGTTGGTGGTATGGTGAAAATGAATCGTGCGGTATTCACGGCGTATAATATTATCGGAAGTATCTGCTGGGTATCCACAATGATGCTTGGCGGTCATTTCCTGGAAGCATGGGTGAAAAGAAGATTTGATTTCAGTTTAAAGGATCATATCGAAGCCATCACTATCATTATTATATTGATCACTACCTTACCGGTATTATATAAATTATTTTTTTCCAAAGACAAGGCAGTTCCCCCTGCTGATAAACAGTAAAGTTATATTGCTATGCAACCTGCACGGTCCAATTCGATATTCAATATCATCGTAATCGTCGCCGCACTTGGTTATTTCGTTGATATCTACGATCTGCTATTATTTGGTATCATACGGGTAAACAGTCTGACATCACTTGGTTTGTCACCTGACGAAGTTTCTTCCAGTGGAGAATTGATCATTCAATGGCAGATGTGGGGATTGCTCATCGGTGGTATCATCGCCGGTATTGTTG
>JBDTPD010000432.1:0-4380 GCA_039932855.1 Chitinophagaceae bacterium
GCTTCTATTTTTTTATTGATAAAACAACCTACTGATTACTATATCTACTACGGTATTATTGTCGGTTCAGCCATTGCCAGCAGTCTCTGGAATAATATTATCCTGTTTCGCGAGATACCTTTTTCATTCCGTAAGGTGAATTGGAAAAGACATTTACGCTATGTCTGGGTCACTTACCTGATCAGTCTTTTTTATACCGTACCATTGGTGCTTGACAATGTAATATTGCGATTGGTCAGTACGGCATCGGCAGTAGGCTTGTATGCCTTCTCTGTGAAGATTGTCAGAACAGGCGCGAACCTGCTGACAGATTCTTTCCTTGTTTTTTTCCCTCGTATCGTTTCATTGGCAAAGGAAAAAGATGATGTGCAGTTGAGACAAAAATTATTTCTGAATATTCAATTCATTATTCTCTTATCTGTTCCAATGGGAGCAGGTTTATACCTGGTAGCCGATGAACTCACCATTGTCTTCTTTGGCAGTAAATTCTTAGCCGTTGCTGATAATCTTCGCTTGCTGGCTATCTTTCCCTTCCTGAAAGGAGTAAGTCTTTTCTTAAGTAATCCTGTATTGATCGCCCATAACCGGGAGAAGAATTTTTTAAAAAATCTGGCAGGTGGAACTATTATCTTTATAGGCGCAGCCATCTGGCTTGGTTCAGTATATAATGATACCGGTATTTGTGCGGCACTTGTCTTGACAGA
Source organism: Chitinophagaceae bacterium (assembly GCA_039932855.1). Taxonomy (GTDB): domain Bacteria; phylum Bacteroidota; class Bacteroidia; order Chitinophagales; family Chitinophagaceae; genus JAJKIP01. The sequence goes on from JBDTPD010000432.1 coordinate 705, forward strand.
GTTGTTTATGGTCATTACCAATTATGTATCTGCGAAAAAACAATTACCCTCATTATCATTGTCACTCATCGATTGGAAAACGCTGGCGCAGGCATTATTAGGGTCGGCGCTGTTTATTCCGATAGTATATTTAATCCGCAATAATATTGATACTAACTTCGTTCGATTGCTAACTTCGATCATCGCCTGTTTTGCCGTCTACGGGTTATTTCTGTTGATCGTTCGTAATAGTTTTATTCTTCAGCTAAAGAATATCGCTGCAAGATTTGTTTTCAAAAAATAATAAAAATACCTGTTGTTTTAATGAAGGAGCCCGGTAGATATTTTATTCAGCAATATAGCCAGCAATACTATGAGCATGGCGGAATTGGCTATGTAGATGCCGAAAGGATACTGCTGGCAGAAGGGTATGAACCCGTTTTTTTCCCTTACGATCATGATTTTTCTTTCAAGGCAAAACGTGCAAGATTAGCGTATCTTTTTCGTATTCTTTTTACACTGCCAAAGGGTTCAATCGTTGTTTTTCTTTTTCCTGTCTATGCCCGGGCAAATAGATTATTGCTCAGTATTCTTGGGTTAAAGAAAATAAAAGGCATTTGCTTTATCACAGATATCAATGGCATTAAAGATGGTAACGCATCTATTCTAAAAAAAGAAATTCGTTTCTTCCGCCATTACAAATATTTTATTGTTCACAATGCGAAAATGCAACAATGGCTGGATCGTGTGGTGCCTGATAACAGATCTTCATCAATTGAATTCTTTGATTTTCTTGCCAATAAACTCACGGTGATCAATAAATTTTCTTTTGATATCGTATTTGCCGGTAACCTGGAGAAAAGTGTTTTTTTAGAAAAACTTCATTTACTGCAACAGACAAATCCCACTCTTCATTTCAATTTATACGGGCCCGGCAAGACGCCGGCGATGCTCAATCAAAAGAATGTTCGCTGGTGCGGTATTGAAAATCCCTATGAACTCCCTTTAAAACTAAAAGGTGGATTTGGACTGCTATGGGATGGTGATAGCATTGATAAACCCGGTGGTAGCCTCGGCGATTATATGCAATACATCAGTCATCATAAACTATCTCTTTATATCATCAGTCGCTTACCAATCATTGTATCTGCTACTGCTGCGTCTGCATACCTGGTAGAAAAATATAAGATAGGATTCACTGTGAATAGCCTTTACGAGATAGAAACAAAATTGAAATCAATCTCTGTCCCACAGTATGAACAAATGCAGGGGAATATGTCGAAGCTGGCGACGAAGATTAGTCAGGGTGGTTGTCTTAGAGAGGCGCTGATGGTGGTAGAGGAGAAAATGTAATATCAATTAAGAATTAAGAGTTATGAATTATGAATGGCGTACGCAAATTCATAATTCATAACTCTTAATTCTTAATTGACCTATATTCAGATCTTCAGCTTCTTCATATAATCCGCATCTACCTTAGCTGCCTGCAAAGGTGTTCCGGAAGGATAAAATTCTTGTTCTACAATATAATATTGAACACCACTTGTCTTTCCGGTGGTTAAGATCTTAGGGAAGTCGATAGAACCGGTACCGAGGTCACAGGAATTTTTTCCATTATCAGCGCCGGGTGTTTTTGTTCTGTCTTTTACATGCACGGCACGGAAACGATCCGGGTATTTTTTGAACCATGCTTCAGGATCACCACCGGCGGCTACTACCCAATAGATGTCCATTTCAAAATCGACCAATGCAGGATCTGTATTAGCGAGTAAGATATCTTCCGGGTATTGACCGTTTATTTGATTAAAAGAGAAATCATGGTTATGAAAAGCAAACCTCATCCCGTTCTTCTTGCATATTTCTCCTTTCTTATTGAAGTCGTCGGCATATTTTTTATAATCATCTAATGTCTTGCCACCACCTTCCCATGGAAAAACGAGAAACCTTAATCCGACTGCTGCTGCATCAGCTGCTTTCTTTTCAAAATCTTTAGTGATATCACAATGACTGGAGATCATTTGTATTCCAATGCTATCAGAGTAAGACTTAAATTCAGCAGGGGTCATTTCCCAAAACAATCCCTTATCTCTTTCAAAACCTTCTACCTGTGTGTAGCCCATATCAGCTACCTGTTTTAAAACGCCTTTGGGATCTTTCGGAAAATCATCTCTCAAGCTATACAGTTGTAATCCGAATGCACCGAGCGCTACTTTTCCTGCACTCATGCTCGCACCTTTGTCAACACTACTGTCTGCATCACTTTTTGTCTTCGTTCCTTCATTGTTGCACGCAGCAGCTCCTAAAGCAAAACCACCAAGTAATCCGGTACCGAGTTTTAAAAAATCACGTCTCCGATAATTGCTCATAATAAAACTTTATAGTGATGGGTTAGTAATCTTTTCAATAAACCGCTTTGTCACCTTTGTGATAATCGATGCAACCGTCATATCGTTGCGGTATTGGTACATAACGCAACGCTTGTTTCGCGCCCACTTCAGATGTAAAATATCCCAACAGGGTCAGTTGTTTCATCATAGTGAAATAATGATCCATGTCATCCTTCTTCTTTGTCTTTTGATATTCCCTGGCTTCCTTATCAATTTCTTTTACTAATTCTTCGCGTTGTGGAGGTGTTGCTTCGAGGAATGAATGATTGAATTTCTTATTGCTGGCATCATTGATCATTTTTATGCCACCAAGAAATACAGGTTGTGCAGCGAGATCGTAACAGTCAGTCACAACTGCCTTCATTACTTTGCTGACATTAGCAGCTTTTGCACCAGGGGTAGCAGTAGCAGGTAAAATGGTTTCTCCTACTTCGTTGAGGAAATCAAGATTGGCTTGAGAAAATTCTACCGGACCAGCATCAGCATTGTTGCAACCCGATAAAAAACTTCCACCACCAATAAAGGCTGTACCCGTAAGTACTGCAATCATTTTTAAAAGTTCTCTTCTTTCCACGTGGTTAAATTTAATGATTATTGTTACACTAACTCTGATTAGTGATTGGGAAATTTTGTCCCGATAGTTATCGGGACAAAATTTCAAAATCTTAGATGTTTCCCTTCTTAAGTTCCTCTACCGCATGATTCGCTGCTCTTGCTGTCAGTGCCATATATGTCAGAGATGGATTTTGACAAGCAGAAGAGGTCATAGAGGCCCCGTCTGTGACAAATACATTTTGTGCATCCCATACCTGGTTCCACTTATTGAGCACTGATGTTTTTGGATCGAGACCCATACGCGCGGTTCCCATTTCATGAATACCATGTCCCATTTTATGACCGCTATCCCAAACCTGTACATCTTTTGCGCCGCCTGTTTCAAGCATAGCTTTTAATTCGGAGACGATATCCTTACGCATTTTCAATTCATTTTCTTTCAACTCAGCATCCATTGCCAATACAGGTAATCCCCATTTATCTTTCTTGTCAGGATGGAGATAAGTTCTGTTTTCATGATAAGGAAGTATTTCACCAAAACCTGTAGCGCCGATTCTCCACTGACCAGGTTCTCCCAATGCATCTTTATATGCGCCACCGATATTCAATTCAGCAATATCACGTCCCCAGTTGTCACGACTGGCGCTGCCCTGGTAACCAAAGCCGCGGAGGTAATCTCTTTTATCATTGCCGATATTAGCGAAGCGGGGAATGTAAAAGCCGGTAGGACGATGTCCGTAATAATATTTATCCTC
>JBDTPD010000433.1:0-4368 GCA_039932855.1 Chitinophagaceae bacterium
ATGGGCTCGGGTGGTTTTATTGTATTGGATGATGATCAGTGTGTCGTGAAGCATACTTATACACTCGCAAGATTTTATCGTCACGAAAGTTGTGGTCAATGTTCTCCCTGTCGTGAGGGAACCGGCTGGATGGAAAAAATCTTATTAAATATTGAAAAGGGTCGTGGAAAGATAAGTGACATCGACCTGTTATGGGATATACAGCGGAAGATAGAGGGTAATACTATTTGTCCGCTTGGTGATGCAGCTGCCTGGCCGGTAGCGGCAGCAATCAGGCATTTCAGAGATGAATTCGAATGGCATGTGTTGAATCCACAGGAGAGCCAGGTGAGAAATTTTGGAATTGGGCATTATGCAGATGCGTTGAGTGTTCCCGTGTAGATAAGTTGGTTTCACGCAAAGGCGCAAAGAAGAACGCAAAGGAGGAGATTGGATATGAGTGAGAATGAATTGGCAAAGATTGCAGTGGATACTTGTTTCAGGATTCATAATCAATATGGACCTGGATTATACGAAAGTGTATATGAACGTATCTTTTGTCACGAATGGAACAAGACTGATATCGAAATAAGAAATCAGCAGGGAATAAAAGTTATACATGAAGGGATAGATATGGGAATTGGGTTTATTCCTGATATAGTGATAGGAGGAAAAGTGATTTTGGAATTGAAATCAGTAGAAGCATTAGCAGAGGTTCATCATAAACAATTGTTGACCTATCTGCGATTGACAAATTTGAAATTGGGACTATTAGTAAATTTTAATGTCCCGTTGATTAAAAATGGAATACATAGGATAGTAAATAATCTATAAAACTTTGCGTCTTGGCGTGATCTCTTTGCGCCTTTGCGTGAAACACAAACTATGGCTGAAGAAAAGAAATTATTTAAAGTAACCATCGACAACATCGCCATCGAGGTAGAACCAGGAACAACCGTTCTCATGGCTGCCCGCAGGATCGGTGGTGATGTCACGCCTCCTGCCATGTGCTTTTATAGCAAGCTGGATGGTAGTGGTGGTAAGTGCCGTACCTGCCTGGTAGAAGTATCAAAAGGATCGGAGAAAGATCCAAGGCCAATGCCAAAGCTGGTCGCCAGTTGCCGTACTACCGTCATGGATGGTATGGAAGTAAAAAATATTACCAGTGATAAAGTATTGGATGCAAGAGCAGGCGTAGTGGAATTTTTATTGATCAATCACCCGCTCGATTGCCCTATCTGCGACCAGGCTGGTGAATGTCATTTACAGGATCTCGGCTATGAACATGGCAAAGCAGGTACCCGCTATGAATTCAATCGCCGCACATTTGAAAAAGAAGATATCGGTCCATACATACAATTACATATGACACGTTGCATTCTTTGCTATCGTTGTACATATGTCGCTGATCAATTAACGAACAACCGCGTACATGGTATTCTCGATCGCGGTGATCACGCAGAGATATCTACTTATATTTCCAAGGCTATCGATAATGATTTCAGTGGAAACATGATCGATGTATGTCCGGTAGGAGCGCTCACTGATCGTACATTCCGTTTTAAGAACAGGGTTTGGTTCACTAAACCAGTCGATGCACATCGCGATTGCCCTACCTGTAATGGTAAGGTTACGCTCTGGAACCGCGGGGATGAAGTATTGCGTGTTACCGCACGTAAAGATGAATGGGGTGAAGTGCAGAGTTATGATGGCAAACCTGGTTGGATCTGTAATACCTGTCGTTTTGATAAAAAGAAATTAGCTGACTGGACCATTGAAGGACCGGCGAAAATTTCCCGTCATTCAGTGATCTCGGCAAATAAATATATTGGGGCAGTGAAACCGCAAGAGGTCATTGCTGAGGTCATGGGTGGACGTGAGCCGAGATTGCTCATGGATATTCATGATATCAGTGATGTCAATTCACCCTTGGTTGACCTGAGTGAAATTGCAGGACCGGCAACGGGTGCGACATTCGAGAAAAAGGCGATAAAAGACACGAAGAGCTAATAACTAATAACTAATAGCTTTTAGCTATTAGTGTATAACTAAATAAGAATATGTCTTTACTAAGTATCGATTGGTTTTTTATTATCGGAAAAGGAATACTGATCAGCGTCATCATCGGGTTATCGATGATTGTAGCGATGTATGCTACCTATGCAGAAAGAAAGGTCGCCGCTTTTCTACAGGATAGGATTGGTCCTAACCGTGCAGGTCCGTTTGGTTTATTACAACCATTGGCAGATGGAGGTAAGTTATTTTTCAAAGAAGAGATCATTCCATTATCATCATCAAAGTTCTTATTCATACTCGGTCCATGTCTCGCTATGGTCACCGCCTTACTTACCAGCGCAGTTATTCCATGGGCGCCTGCGGTTACTGTCAAGGGACATGAAGTCCCTATGCAGATTGCCGATATCAATATTGGTATCCTTTACATTTTCGGAGCAGTAAGTTTAGGTGTATATGGTATCATGATCGGTGGCTGGGCATCCAACAATAAATTCTCATTACTCGCTGCTATCCGTGGCGCTTCGCAAATGGTATCGTATGAGTTACCAATGGGATTAGCGCTTATCGCTGTATTGATGCTGGTAGGTGATCTGAGAATGAGTGTCATTTTGCATCATCAGTTGGAACATGGCTGGACCATCAAGTATCAATTGCTTGGTTTCCTGGTGTTCTTTGTGTGTGCACTGGCAGAATGTAACCGCACACCATTTGATATGGCAGAAGCAGAGAACGAATTGAACTTTGGTTATCACCAGGAATATTCATCAATGAAATTGGGATTCTACCTGTTTGCTGAATACATTAATATGTTTATCAGCGGGGTAGTAATGTCCACATTATATTTCGGAGGCTACGATATACCTTTTGTCAATGAAGCAGCCTGGGGATTACCCGGATGGTTGTTATCATTCATCGGGTTCTCGGTGCTGATGATCAAATCCACGTTCTTCATTTTCGTATTCATGTGGATCCGGTGGACCATCCCCCGTTTCCGATATGATCAGTTGATGAGACTGGGGTGGAAGACGTTGATCCCGCTGGCGCTGTTGAATATGATTGTGACAGCGGCCGTGGTGTTATGGCTAAAAAAGTAAAAATTCAAAAGTTAAAGGTCAAAAAGACATTCTTTATACGGAGACTTTTTTGAATTTTTAATTTTGATCCGATAGCTATCGGATTTTGAATTTAATTAAGATGCTTAACTGAGAACAGAAAATCTATATTTGCGGAAATTATGGCATTAACACAGAGAGCAAAACAGGTAGATCGCCGTCCGATGACGTGGCTCGAAAGAATATACCTGTGGAATATTGCGAAGGGAATGATGATCACGTTGAGTCATTTCTTTAAAAAGAAAGCAACTATTCAATACCCGGAAGAAAAAAGAACATTCTCCAAAGTATTCCGTGGCTTGCAGATATTGAATAGAGATGAAGAAGGACGTGAACGCTGTACGGCCTGCGGTCTTTGTGCCGTTGCCTGTCCTGCTGAGGCTATTACTATGGAAGCAGCAGAGCGTCAACCCGGCGAAGAGCATTTATACAAAGAAGAAAAATATGCAGCGAAGTATGAGATCAATATGCTGCGCTGTATTTTTTGTGGTTATTGTGAAGAAGCCTGCCCCAAGGATGCGATTTATTTATCGCAAACATTTGCCCCCTCCAATTATGCAAGAAAAGGATTTATTTATAAAAAAGAAGATTTGTTGATTCCTGATCCCAAAGAAGACCCGGAAGGTTATCAGAAAGCACTGGGTGAGAAAAGTGTGAAGAGTTGAGCGTAAAGTTTAAGGGTTTAAAGGTTTAAGGGGTTAAAAAGTTAAAATAAAAGATTGTAAATCGAAACAGCTTGTAACTGTAAGCTTCTTAGCTATGTCTTTCTAAAATGGCAACGCTAACAGCTAATAGCTAAAAGCTAACAGCTTAATAAATGAATATCACACTAATACTTTTTGGATTGCTATCTGTCATGGCGCTCTTTGGAGCAATGATGGTTATCACCAGCAAGAATCCTGTACACAGTGTATTGTGGCTCATCCTCACTTTCTTCGCCATTTCCGGACATTATATATTATTGAACGCGCAGTTCCTCGCTATCGTCAACATCATCGTGTACGCAGGAGCCATCATGGTATTGTTCCTCTTCGTGATCATGTTGATGAACCTGAATAAAACTGTCGAACCGCAAAAGCATCGCTGGCTCAAGTTTGCCGGTGCTATTGCAGGTGGTAGTTTATTGCTGGTACTGGTAGCAGCCTTGCGTGATACAGAAATAAAGAATTTATCTGCCCAGGTCAACCAGGGAGATATTGGTTTGATCAAAAACTTAGGTAAAGAATTATTCGGTCCATTTATGTTACCGTTTGAGTTGTCA
>JBDTPD010000434.1:0-4350 GCA_039932855.1 Chitinophagaceae bacterium
CGGGCCGAAGATTGGTGTCATAAACTATATCAATCGTCTTGCGGCAGTAATGAGATCTGCAGGTTGGACAAAACCTTTATATTATAATATCAGTCAATCGCCTTACTACGCAGATGCAGTTGCTAAAGCAAACATTGATGGTGTGAGTTTTCAATGGTACCCTTCCGGACTTGTTGGTGGTGCCGCATTGAAAGATAATTTTTTACCCAACGTGGATAAGTACACGATCCCTTATGATACCATTCCTGAATTCAGGAACAAATCAAAAATGGTCTATGAATTTGATGCAGCAGATGTATTACAATCTTGTATGTATCCGGCTATGGCAAAAAGTTTTCGCGAAGCAGGGTTTCAATGGGCCACACAATTTGCTTATGATCCAATGGCATTGGGTTATGCTAATACAGAATATCAAACGCATTATTTAAGTCTGCCTTATACGCCCTCCAAAGCAATTAGTCTATTGATTACCTCTGAAGTATTTCATAAAATGCCCCGGCTCAAAAATTATGGTAATTACCCTGCTGATAGTAGTTTCGATGTATTCAGGGTTAGTTATAAAGAGAGCTTGAGTGAAATGAATACGGACCAGAAATTTTATTATTCAAATACTACCCAAACAAAACCTGTTAACGCTGGTAAATTAATGAACATCGCAGGAGTTGGTAGTTCGCCCGTTGTTCATTACCTGGGATCAGGTGCTTATTTCTTAGACAAATTAGAAGATGGTGTATGGAGATTAGAAGTCATGCCCGACGCTGTTCATATCAGGGATCCGTTTGAAAGAGCCTCACCAAAAAAAGAAGTTACAAGGGGGCAATGGCAGACAAATGATATGCAGATCACGCTGACTGATCTCGGCAATAGTTTTTCGATAAAAGGATTAAATGACGGGAATAGTTATACTGCTACGGCTAATGCTGATAATTTTTCTATACAACCCGGTACTTATTTATTAGTAAGAAATGGTAAGCAAACAACCACTGCTAAAACAGCTATTGGTGCTATTGGTCTGAATGAATTCGTTGCACCCAAACCATTCAATTCAGATATTTTTTTACAACATATTCCATTGACAGAAACTGCTGCTGGTAAATCATTTGCTATAAATGCACAGATTGTTGGTGTAGATACAGGAAGAGTAACATTGCAGGTAAATCGTCTTGGCGGCGGACAGTTCCGCAGTATTCCTATGATCAAAACAACAGCTTGTAATTATTCAGCTACAGTTCCTGTTGATCTGCTTGCACCGGGTGTATTGAATTATCGGATCATTATTCAGCAGGCAGCTAATATTGTTGTTTATCCCGGTAACTACAAAGGCAATCCATTTGCCTGGGATAATTATTATGATGAAACATGGAAGACATTTGTAGTAGGGGAAAACACAGCATTAGAGCTTTTTAATCCTGCTACTGATAAGGATATCCGGACTTACTCTTCTTCCCGTCCTGGTGCCCAAGCAACTTATATTCCCGGAGAAAAAACCGGTGAGTTGATTTTGCGAATGACTGTCAATGAACTTTCTAATGACCATCTCTTCGGGTTCCAGTATGCATTTATTAAAAAGCTGGCCGGTAGAATGAGTGATATGGCCTCGTTTAATAAACTTATGATCAGGGCGAGATCAGCAGGAACGCAACCGGTGAAAGCAAAGATCACGCTGACCGATGGGAATGCTTCCTCTTTCTCTGCGTATGTAACCTTAAACAATGATTTCCGCGATATAGAAGTGCCGCTGGAGCAGATGGTACCTGATTCTTCCCTGCTTTTGCCAAGACCTTATCCCGGATTTCAACCAATATTATTCAAAGGCTCAGGAACAGTATTTACCTTAGCCGGAATAGAAAAATTGCAGGTCACTATCGGTTCAGATATTCTTCCTGAAGATTTCAATAAACCGTACAATATAGAAGTGCAATCGGTATGGCTTCAGAAGAAATAACAGGCGTAGATTTCAGATAACTAAATTATGTGTATGAGAATGTATCAGGCTATTAGTAAAAAAAATATTGCTCGCAACGGTGCAATGGCGCAAAGGTTTTCGCTAGTAATGAATTTCTTCTTTGCGACTTCGCGCCGTTGCGAGCTATTTTTTCTCTGTCTTACGCTCGTTTCTTCTATGTCTTTCGGACAGAATGTGAGAAAGCAGATAAATATTGATGAAAACTGGAAGTTCCATTTTGGAAGTGCCAGTGATCCATCCAAAGATTTTAATTACAGTATCAATACTATCTTTTCTAAATCGGGTGGTGCTGCCAAAACAGCTATTGATCCAAGATTTGCTGATAGTTCATGGAAAACAATAACACTACCGCATGATTGGGCCGTTGAACTTCCTTTTGTAAATGTTCCTTCCTTTGATGTGGAATCTCACGGATACAAACCAGTAGGTGGACTTTTCCCTGAAACAAGCATCGGATGGTACCGTAAACATTTTTCTGTTGCCAGTAATGATTCCGGAACACGTTTTCAACTACAATTCGATGGGGTTTTCAGAAATGCCAGTTTTTGGATAAATGGATTTTATATCGGCAATAATCTTAGTGGTTATGTTGGCGCTTCGTATGATGTCACTGACTTTGTTCGCTATGATCGTGACAATGTATTAGTAGTTCGTGTTGATGCTACTCAATATGAAGGTTGGTTCTATGAAGGCGCTGGTATTTATCGGCATGTTTGGTTAAATCAATATGACAATACGCATATCACCGATGGCGGTTTATTTGTACAAGCTACTGTACAGGGAAAAAATGCGATAGTTAGTATTGAAACAACAGTAGAGAATGCTGGTCCTGCTTCTGCTAATTGTACAGTTGTCTCTTATGTCACCAATCGTGAGGGGCAGGTACTGGGAAGAACAAAGCCACAATCACTCGCGTTAACAATAAACGGTAAAGCAAGTACCACACAAAAGGTCACGATCACAAATGCAAAACTTTGGTCGCTCGAAGATCCTTATCTATATCGCGTAATATCCGAAGTAAGATCGGGTGATAAAGTAATTGATGAAGTAAAACATAAGTTTGGTGTCCGCACTTTCCGGTTTGATGCTACCGAAGGATTTTTTCTCAATGGCGAACATATAAAACTACAAGGAACTAATAATCACCAGGATCATGCAGGCGTAGGAAGTGCGCTACCTGATTATCTGCAATACTATCGGGTTCGTTTATTAAAGAATATGGGGGTGAATGCTTATCGTACCAGTCATAACGCACCAACACCTGCCTTACTCGATGCCTGTGATAGTTTGGGTATGCTGGTATTGGATGAAAATCGTTTACTCAATAGCAGTCCTGAATACATGGGGCAGTTTGAAAAATTAATTCTTCGTGATCGTAATCATCCTTCTGTATTTCTTTGGTCCATTGGTAATGAAGAAGGCTGGATACAAACGACTTCTTTTGGAAAACGTATTGCGCAAACATTACTAGCCAAACAAAAAGAACTCGATCCCAGTCGTACCAGTACTTACGCTGCTGATGTTGCCAACGTTTTTAATGGGGTGAATGAAGTCATTCCTGTTCGCGGATTTAATTATCGTCATTCCGGCGTAGCCGATTATCACCGCGATCATCCAAATCAACCGGTGATGGGAACAGAAATGGGAAGTACAGTAACTACGCGTGGTATTTATGAAAAAGATAGTATCAGGGCGTATGTACCTGACCAGGATATAACCTCGCCATGGTGGGCAAGTAAAGCAGAAGACTGGTGGGTGCCAGCTGCTACCAATCCATATTGGTTAGGTGGGTTTGTCTGGACAGGTTTTGATTATCGTGGTGAACCAACGCCGTATCGCTGGCCAAATATCAATTCGCATTTTGGTATTATGGATATGTGCGGTTTCCCCAAGAATATTTATTACTACTATCAATCATGGTGGACAGATAAAGACATCCTGCATATTTCACCACATTGGAACCTGCCTGCCGGACAGGCAAGCGGGCGCGATAAAAGAGGACAGCCAATTGATGTATGGGTAAATTCCAATGCAGATAATGTAGAATTATTTCTCAATGGAAAAAGTTTAGGTAAAAAAGATATGCCGCGTAACAGCCATTTGCAATGGACAGTTAATTACGCGCCCGGTACACTTGAAGCTGTTGCTTATAAAAAAGGGAAGAAGCTGACTACTAAAGTAGAAACAACCGGTGCACCGGTAGAAGTAGTACTGACGCCCTATAAAACAACCATGATGGCAGATGGAAAAGATATTGCTATTGTCAATATTTCTGCTGTTGATAAAGATGGTCACGAAGTGCCGGATGCTGACAATATGATCCATTTCGTTATTTCAGGTGATGGAAAGATCATCGGTGTTGGTAATGGCGATCCTAGTAGTCA
>JBDTPD010000435.1:0-4345 GCA_039932855.1 Chitinophagaceae bacterium
TGGTTATATGTACTATGAAAAAGCTAACAATGACCGGAACGCATTAATGGATTTTAACCGGCTCAACGATCGCTCATATACCTACAAAACACCGGTGATTTCTGTACCCGTCTGCACGTACGATGTATTTAATATCAGCGGGGAGGGTACTGGCGGTAGTTTCCGAGGTTATCGCGGTAACATGGGGTATATGCGTGACAACAATACAAAAAGCAAAGCAGATAATATTAATGTACGATTTGATCTTGGTCTAAAAGATATTGCGCATATCGGCGCTACATTTGGTGGTGTATTTTCCAATACAACGGTGGGTGAGTGGATTCAGAACAATGGTCTTCGTTATAACGCAGCTTTCAAAAATACAGATAGCCTTTTTCAAAGTTTTTATTTTAAGAATCCGGGGGAAAAGGCAATCATCGATGAAAAATATTATCATGAGGTCGGAGATGATCAACTGATAAGGCCTTACTTGCTTAATACAGGAACCGCGACACCTTACCTGGCAAGCAGTTTCCAGGTATTTGATAAAAACAGGAGAGTAGATAAGACAATACCTGTTGATGACACTACTTTTCGTCGAACCAGGGATAAACGAACTCAGGTCATTACTTTTCTTACTGCAAAAGATGCTGACCTGGTGGGTTTAAATAAGATGATCTATTCCTACAAAGAGAATACATTCAGACCAGGATCTTGCGCAGATACATCTGTAAGAACGGCCTTTAGAAGATATGATCCTTCGAATAATCCATTGTATTACCGGAAAGCCAATCATATTTCCGAGATAAATGTACTGGAAGCAGATGGCCGTCAATATATATTTGACATACCCGCTTATCAGATCAAACAGAAAGAAGTAACATTTGCTATTGATGCCGCCACACCTGATGACTATCAGCGTGTAGGATATACGCCGGGCGATCAGAATTCTACGGAAAATAAAAAAGGCCGTGATGGTTATTATGAGAGTGAAACAATGAATGGATATGCGCATTCATTTCTTTTGTCTGGTATATTGTCTCCTGACTATGTAGATATAACCGGTGATGGTATTACAGATGATGACCTGGGTACTGCAGTAAGATTTGATTATAGCCGCGTAGATAAACAAAGGAATATTAGTAATTACTGGATGCCGTATAAATGGCGAATGCCGGTTGCTGTCAATAAGGCCAACTATAATGAAGGCTTAAAAGCAGATGCGCTGGATGATAAGGGACTGTATACTTATGGAGAAAAAGAATTATGGTACCTGCATTCCATTGAATCAAAAAACATGGTGGCTACTTTTCGTATCTCAGAAAGGAATGATGGTAAACCTGTCATTGATGAAAACGGTGGTGTGTCGTCTGGACCAGGACAAAAGAAACTTGATCGTATCGATGTCTACACAAAAGCCGACTATCTGAAATCAGGGTCAAGTGCAAGGCCTATTAAGTCAGTTTTTTTTAAATACAGTTACAAACTTTGTAAAAATTATGACCTCAATACAAATACCTACGAAAATTCAGGGAAACTAACACTGGATTCTCTCTGGTTTACTTACAATGGTAATGATCGGCAGAAAAAGAATAAATATGTATTTAAATATAGTATAACAAATCCCGATTATAATTCTTCTCAGAATGACAGGTGGGGAACTTATAAACCAAGCAGGGAAAACCCGGCGGATGCTGCCAACAGTGACCATCCTGCTGCAAATAATGACTATCCATACACCTTACAAAACAAAGATTCCAGTGATATTTATGCATCAGCATGGAGTCTTCAAAGTGTATTGTTACCCAGCGGTGCTGTAATTCGTGTACAATATGAAGCAGACGACTATGCATTTGTTCAGGACAGGCGCGCCTCACAAATGACAACGATCAAAGGATTTGGCTTAAACGCTACGAGTACACCTTCCAATAAATTATATACAGGATTAGATGAGCATCGGTTCGTCTTTTTTGATGTTACGGATCCTATAGCAGACAATACTGAACTGGGAGTAAAGTACATGCAGAATTTTAACCAGTTGCTGATGAAGTTACTGGTATTGATGCCTGCTGGTAATATAGGAACCTCAGCAGCATATCAACCTGTAACGATCTACGGCGCCATCCATAGTTATGGATTGGTGCCTACAGGAGGTGGAAGTTATAATCACAATCGTTTTTATATTGAAATATCTCCTGCGGCTAATGGGGGTAGCCCTATTTTTCAAACGGTATTGCAATTCCTGCGCGATTACTTGCCAGCCCGTGCTTATCCTGGTTATGAAGTAAAAGGTGATGGCGCTTTATTGCAAATAATAAGATCTGTATGGGGAATGGTAATCGCTTTGCAACAGGGTGTCTTAGGATTTGCCAAAGCAATCAAATTAAATGGGCAAAGCAGATCAGTAGATCTCGATCTTTCTTTTGCCAGATTGAATAACCCGGAATGGAAAAAAATAGGAGGGGGTCATCGTGTTAAAAGTGTAGTTATTTCTGACAACTGGAGTAAGATGACAAAGAGAAACGATATGACAGGTTTGCCGGATTCATATTACGGCCAGGTATATGATTATACAAAAACAGAAGAGATCAATGGAGAAAAAAGGACGATCAGTAGTGGAGTGGCTACTTATGAGCCAGGCGTAGGTAATGAAGAAAACCCTTTTCGTGAAGTATTAAAATATTCCGAGACACAACCTTTAGGGCCCACACAAATTGAAAACATTGAATTACCGGTAGCAGAAACATTCTTTCCTTCTTCAATGGTGGGGTATAGCCGGGTAACTGTAAAAAGTATTCACAACAAGGATACAGCTAATTATAAATCAGGTGTGGGGATGCAGGAAACAGAATTTTATACATCCCGTGATTTTCCTGTTATCAGCGACTTCACGGGGTTTGATCCGCAAAGCCGTCACCAGTATAAACCAACTTTTCTAAGCAAAGTATTTAATATCAACAAGCGTGATTACATGACGCTCACGCAAGGTTTCCGGGTGTCAATGAATGATATGAATGGTAAGATGAAATCTCAAACAAGCTTTCCTGAAAATGATCTGGTAAATGCGATCAATCGCACCAGTTATTATTACCGGCTGATCGATTATGGAGAAAATAAGCACAAGCTTGATAATATATTACCGGTTATCAGCGGACCGGATGGTAAGATCACTGATAAACTGATTGGAAAAGAAGTAGAGGTAATGAATGATTTTCGGGAACACCTGACATCTACTATCGCTTCGAATATTCCTGTCAATCTTGACATCTTCAAGATTGGAATCATTCCAATCCTTATTCCAACGGTATTCCGTCTGAAGTTCAGAAATGAATCACGGTTTCGTTCAGCGTCAACCTTAAAGGTGATAAATGAATTCGGAATACTCGATAGTGTTGTCAACGTTGATAAAGGAAGTATGGTTAGCACCAAGAACCTTGTGTATGATGCGGAAAGCGGGGATGTATTGGTGAGCCGTACCAATAATGAATTTGATAAACCTGTGTATCAATTTAATTATCCTGCGTGGTGGGTCAATACAGGTATGGAGCCTGCCTATCGCAATGTTGATCTGACCTATAAAAATGTATTGTTCAGAAATGGCCGCATTGAAGAAAGTCCGCAGGTAAATATGAACAACTTCGAAAGTGGTGATGAAATATATGTGATGGACATGGCTACCAAAGGACCTGCAGAAAGTCCGGGTTGTGTGTTGGGAGGTTATCCTGTTTATCTTCCTATGAGTGATCAATATAAAATATGGGCGGTAGATGTGAGAAAGGATCTTCGGAATAAGGAAAAAGATTTTGTTTTTCTTGATCGCTTCGGGGTTCCTTACAATGCGGCTAATGCAACGATACGCGTTATCCGATCAGGAAAACGAAATCTTAGCGGCGCCTCAGTCGGTAGTATTGTTTCCCTTACCAGTCCTATTCGTATCAGGGGTGGTCGTCAACAGATCATACTCGATGATACAACGGATGTATTGAATGCAGGCGCCATGGAATTTAAAGAAAGGTGGCGAGCCAATGATCAATTCTATGCAGTTGATACGTTGCTGGTGACTACAAAACAAACACCTATCCGCACAGTGACGATTGCTCCTATACAGGCGTATAGCCGGGAAAGGAATTCTCACAATCATTTTCAGAATATCAATTTCTCTACTCCTTTGCTCAATAAAGTATTTGAAATAGAAAAGCGTAGAAAATTAATTGTACATAGTGCTATTAACCATGAAAAATGGTGGTCTGATCAAAACAGTTGGATAAGATTTTCGTTGCCTTCTCAATTGGCCGGTGGGATCGTCACAAATGCTGTTTTAGGGATGCATTCTCATGATAGTATTCATGCTGCACCAGGTATGGGA
>JBDTPD010000436.1:0-4341 GCA_039932855.1 Chitinophagaceae bacterium
ATTTATTACTCGTACTCATAAAATTATATATAAGAATTAGGAGAAGTTTTGTTTTTTAAATTTGTCAAAGCGTGGCTTAAGTTCTTCAAGATCCATTCCCAGTAAATACATATTCCTGAAAATTCGGGGAAGATCTTTTTCGTTAAATTCATTCTTCCGGTATTGTAAGGCATTTTTGTAAGCATTGACTGCAACAAAAAAACCCACGCCGCGCTGGTTGTAAATGATTTCCTGTTGTTGGAGAAATTCAACCGCGCGTAAAACTGTATTTGGGTTAACTTCCAGTTGTACTGCCAGTTCCCGGACCGAAGGGATTCTTTCATCCGTTTTCCATACTTTTAATAATATTTGTTCGCACACATAGTCCGCGATCTGCAGATATATAGCTTGTGATTCTTTGAATTGCATAATAAAAATTTTAGCGCCTTATATTTCTTTTTCCTTCAACCTGAAATAAGTGATCAACCATAACAAGGGCGCCGGAGCATACCAGGCCAAAGCGCTAAGGATGATTCCAGCCCAGTTTGGTAGTTCAACAATTCTCCCATTCGCATCTGGCTGAGGGCTGTAGAAGTTATAACTGATTAGATTTTTATAGAAATTACCGGCCGGTAGGATGTCGTGCAAACCTTTCATGAATGCCATGATCAAAAAGAATAGCAGAAGTAAACTGATCACCGTTTTTATGAAGCTGTATTTGGGGAAATAAATGGAGCCTAACATAAAGGCAGCCTGTATGGCGACAAACCCCAATAAAAAATAATTAAACAAATTAGGTTCATCGACTGGTCGGTTCGGCATGATAAAAATATTTATGAGCATCTGCTCCTTAAATACGTCGCCTGTTTCGTGCTTTTGTAACCATCTTTCATAGGCGATCTCGTTGGTTATTTTGACCATGGTAAAGTCGACCAGATAAAAGATCGTTGTATAACAAATAGAAAAGCAAACCAAACCGAAAAATATATTGCAGGCAAGTTTTTCAGCGTGTGAAGCGGGGAGGGAAAGATAGTTCGTGCCTTTAGATTTTGAAGCGAGTTCTGCGAATAACTGGCTGGCATATAAACTGCCTACTAGTACCAATCCAAAAAAATAGGCGCCTGCTTGTATGCCGTCATTAATAAAAAGATAGCCGTTAGCGAACAGCACAAAGACAAACCATATGGTTAATAATCCAGCCATTGCGGTTAGCGACAAAAGATATTTCTTTCGATTTTCTGACCAGTGTTTACCAGTGAGTAAGCGCCAGCGATCCCAGGAAAAAAATTGGTTCATAAAGTTTGGTTAAGCGTTAAAAATAGACCGGATGGAATGGCCATTCAATACGATGGCTTTATACAGCAGTTCAAGGTCGAGTTTACCCTCTTCACCATCTGTGTTTGCGGTGACAATGGCGCTTCCGCGCAGGGAAGATTCACTGTAGAGCGCTTTCTTCACTTCCTCACTGTCGAAAGACACCCGGAAAGATAGTTTACGGCTGATATCGTCGACGTTCTGATCAAATAATATTTTTCCCTCATCAATGATGGTAATGCGATCAATCAGATTTTCCAGATCTTTCACCTGGTGCGTACTGATCACGATACATTTTTGATCATCCAATGCGCTCACCATTACTTTTCTGAATTGGCTTTTACTCATGATGTCGAGTCCGTTGGTCGGTTCATCCATTAGGAGTATTGAAGTATTACTGGCCAGACCAAAACTGATCAGCGCTTTCTTCTTTTGGCCATAACTCATATTCTGTAAAGTACTGTTGGCTGGAATTTCAAAGTCAGCAATATATTTCCCAAATTGTGCCTTGTCGAATCGGGGGTAAAAGGGCGCTATGTGCTGCAGCAGGTAAGAAAGCGGAACATCAGGCAGATAAAATTCTTCGGGCACAATAAATACCTCCTGCAAAAATGCTGGTTCACGTTTGCGGGGGGTAAATCCAAGCGCATGGATATTTCCTTTGTCGGGATAAAGCAGGCCAGCGATATTTCTTAGCAAAGTAGATTTGCCTGTTCCATTTTTGCCGAGCAGTCCGTAAATATGACCCGGTTGTAACTTAAGGCTTAACCCAGTGAATACATGTTTTTTTCTGTAAGAGAAATAAAGGTTTTTAATTTCTATCATACCTAGAGATTTAGTGTACTAGTGAAATAGTTCACTGTAAAGGTAGTTTGGATTTTAGATTTATCCAAAATTATTTTAGATAATCTAAGGAGAAGTAAACACTATAGGGCGGATTTTAAATACTTTGAGCGTAAAATATAAGTGAAGAGCAGATCTTTATGAAGTTTGGCTGCTAACCCTTATTCAGCGGGAGAACTTCTTTATATTAAATTTAATAGAGTCGGGTTTAATATATTTTTGCATACACATTTTAAACATTAAATAATATAACTTTTATTGCCTTGTTTTTTTAAAATCCTACTCTTTTTTCTTTAGGAGCTTCCTTAGTATATAATTTTTTTATGGACGTTCGTTGGATTTTAATGGTTACTTTAAACTCTAATGAAATGAAGAAATCTTTGCTACTGATAAAGGCCTGTAAAGAATGTTTACGAAATTAAAATTTAAAATGGGAGTTGCAAATTAAGCCGATCCTCGATTCTCTTTACTAACTGAGTTGATTTAACGCGTTCAATAATTTGGCTAATTGTTCGATATTGGCCCCATCGCCTCCACAAGACCAGAAAGCCGCTCCCAGAGCGGATTCGCGGATATTTATTAAACCTAAACTTTCAGCGATCCGTGTCTACGTTTTTCATTGTACCATTTGTAATACCGGTCGATGATCATTACGTAATGATACCTGATGATTCTATATGTTACGGAATGATACAGTACTGAGAATCCTTTGGAGGTTTTCAATAAAATCTAACAACTAAAATCTTTAACTTAACTGTTCTAAGAACAATTCAAAATGCTTTGTAACCATAAACTTTTGATGATTAATCCTTCAATTTTTTTGATCCACTATTTAAAATTTGATCCACTACTTAAAAATTGCATACATTGGATTGTTGCATGCCATGTGATGTGACACTCAAAGATCTGCAGGGCTTCATAAGCCGTATAAAAATCCGGTAAAAAAATCAATTTGGATATTTAAATATTACAAAATATGACAGATAAAAGTAAGATTCAAAAAGATAGTATTGGATTGGAACGGAGATCATTCTTAAGAATGGGACTGATGTCAACAGCAGCAATAAGCTGGGTTCCATCTTTAGCAAAAGGCAAAGACAATAGTTTGGCAACAGGAAATGTGAATAGGAAAGATATCTCTATTCAGATTGAAGGGGCAGGTTCTTTGAATAAAGCCTTGCAAATTTGTGCTGACATCTATCCTAAAAATCGTATAAGTGATATTTTGAGTTTCACTAATAAATCGGGATACCGTATGACAGTATCGCCGGCAGGAGCTGATGTTAACGGATATCCTGTTGCGATTTGTATGTGCCCTGATCTAACCTTCGGGATGTTAGGAAGCAGGTTTGTAGCGAACAGGGACTATCTGGATACTTTTCGGGGACATTTGAATCAACTGCCCCGAAATATGCGACTCAATGGAAAATTCTTTGTTAATGAAGACTTTTTGTCAGGAGCAGACCGGGTTCTTACACAAGTAATGTATCCAATCTGGATTTGGGAGATTTACCTTGCCACAGGAGATATTAAATTATTGGAGTTCCATCACGAACCACTACAGAGATGTCTTAAATATATCGAAAGCCGGACATCTCCTGAAGGAATAGTGAACCAGGTAGATGCAGATGACTGGCAATATTCAGAAGGAGCAGATTGGGTAGATTGGTGTCCAGAGAGAATGGAGGGATCAACTTGCGTGTATCATACATGGTATGTACGAGCCCTTGAATGTTGTGTGAATATATTCCGCACGCTGGAAGATAAGAAATCAGAGACGATGTGCGCAGAACGGCGAAAGCTACAATTTGACGTGTTAAATAAATATTTTTGGAACGGGAAGGCATATTGGGACAATCTGAATTTCCAGGGAGAAAAAGTTGGAAGATTCTGGTGCGACTCACAGATATGGCCTATTGCCTATGGTTACTCTTCAAAAGAACAAGCCTCAACAATTTTCCAACGAATTGACGGTTCTCCAGAGGTTTTCGAAGGCGTTCCATTACGATGGTGTGCACCAATAGCGCCGGGAGACGAAGACCCCCGCTATGCGGCTGATGGAAAATATGGAGCTAATATGTGTCCGGATTTAAGACAATATTCGTGGTTCGGAAGATTGGGATCCGGTGACATTTTGGCCCGTTATCGCTTAGGGCAGCAAGATCATGCACTGAAATTGGTATTGCGATTCGGAGAGATTGTAGT